>JBCDHK010000107.1:0-10225 GCA_038750185.1 Pseudomonadota bacterium | reverse complement strand
GCCGTCCCCCCTGGGCCGCTTCTGGCGCGCCCTCGTCGATCTGCTCACCTGAAAGGAACGCCCATGCTGAAAACCCTCATCTCCGCCGCCAAGGCCGCGGTGCGCATCGTCGCCGAGCCCGCCACCCGCATCGCCACCAAACCGGTCGAGGCTGCCAAAGCCATCGCTGGCGGCGGTGTGGCCGGTGTGAGCTACTACCTGATCCAGACTGCCGGCGACGTCCTCGACATGCTACAGCGCGGCGAGACCGCGGATCTGGAAAGCGCTGCCGTCCAGGCCGCAGTCTCGGCTAGCGTCGATCTACTGACGCCGATCTTCGAGGCCGCCGCCGCTGCCGCCGTCAGTGCACTCGCCATCTACTGGGCGCCGAAGAACGCCGTCGCCTAAACGAAAGTGCGATAGGGTGGACGGGATGAACCGCCCACCCTGATCTAGGCGACGGACACCGCGAGACGTTCCTAAGTGCGCTTTAAGCTATTGGAGCGCATTGGAGCGTTTTTGCGCCTAGTTTTAGGAACGTATCCTGATTTACCTTTTAATTTCAGTTTCTTAAAAGGGATTTTTCCCACACGCTGCTCGGGTGGGCCAGTATCACTGTTGGCCAGCAGGCGCGGCTTGACAAGCGCCAGCGCCGCTCAAAGCGCCCTCAAAGTGACGTCACCCAGAGGATGGTGGCATCCTCAGCCGAGATCGAGATCACGCAATGCCCCATGGCGGCGTCATAATAGGCGCTGTCGCCTTGTTGGAGATCGACCGGCTCGTAGAACTCGGTGATCAGGCGTACCGCCCCCGAGAGCACCATCAAAAACTCCTCGCCGTCGTGGCGCACCCAGCCGTCAAAGGCCTCGAACGCCCGCGCGCGCACGGTGGTGCGGTAGGGCAGCAAGCGCTTGCGGGTGATCTCGGTGGCGAGCAGTTCGTGTTCGTAGGTGGTGGTGGCGTGCAGGCGGCCCTCGCCTTGGCGGGTGACGGCGCGGCGCCCGGTGATGCGGTCGGTGACGGGGGCGGTGAACAGTTGCGGCACATCGATGCCGAGCCCGCGGGCGAGCTTTTGCACGGCGTCGAAGGTGGGCGACATTTGGCCGTTTTCGATCTTGGAGAGCGTCGAGCGGGCGAGGCCTGCGCGCTTGGCCGCCTCTTCGAGCGTCCAGGAGCGGGCCTGGCGCAACTGGCGCACGCGCTCGCCCAGATTGAGCGGTTTGGGCGCGGCTTCGGGGCCGCTCTGGCGGGCGACGCGCAGCAGCGAGAGCGCGTTTTCGCGCCCGGTTGGGCGGTCTGCGGGGCTGGCGGTGTCGGGATCGTCCGTCATGTGGTCTCGACTGCCTTGGCGTTGGGGTGGGCGGTTTGCGTGGCTTGCCGGCGCCCTTGGCGCGGGGTAGGTCCGGTCTGCCATAGCCCTGCGCGCCCGTCCAGAAGAGCCCGCCAGAAGAGCCCGCCAGAAGAGCCTGCCGATGCCCCTCAGCCAGAGCCTGTTCGATCTCGGCCCGCCCCCGCCATGCCCGGCACGCTTCAACATGGCCCGCCATGTGCTGAGCAGCGGCGCCAATCCCGACAAGCGCGCCCTCGGCGTGTTGGGCGAGGGGGGCGCGTTGATCGAAGACTGGCGCTACCGCGATCTCGATCGCGCCATTCGCGCGACGGCGGCAGGATTGCGCGCGCGCGGGCTCAAACCCGGCGAGCGGGTGGCGCTGCGCATGGCCAACACCGCGGATTTTCCAATCCTGTTCTTTGCCACCATTGCCGCAGGCGCCATCGCCGTGCCGACCTCCGCCGCCCTTACTGCGCCCGAGTTCGCCCGGCTTTGCACCGACATGACGCCGCGCTTCATCGCCGTCTCCGAAGGCCTTGAGGTGGAGACACCCCCGGGCACCACCCTCCTCGGCCCCGACGACTGGCGCGCCCTGCGTGAGACGCCCCCCGGCGCCATCGCCGAGACCGCCGCCGAGGATCCGGCGTTTCTGGTCTATACCTCGGGCACCTCGGGCCAGCCCAAAGGCGTGCTCCATGCCCAGCGCTCGGCCTGGGCGCGCCAGATGATGTGGGAAGGCTGGTATGGGCTCGGCAGGGACGACATCATGCTCCACGCCGGCGCCTTCAACTGGACCTATACCCTGGGCGCCGGGCTGACGGACCCTTGGGCTGCGGGGGCGAGCACGCTGATCTACACCGGCCCGCGCGATCCAGCGATCTGGCCGCGCCTCATCGAGCGCCACGGCGCGACGCTGTTTGCCGCCGTACCCGGTGTCTATCGCCAGATGCTGCGCGGCGGGGAGGACCTGCGCGCCCAGCTTGCCAGCCTCCGTCATGGCCTGACGGCGGGTGAGCGCCTATCTGAGCACCTGGCCGAGACCTGGAGCACCCGCACCGCCACGCCGCTTTACGAGGCGCTCGGCATGTCGGAGTGCTCGACCTATGTCTCATCGAGCCCCAGCGTGCCCCGCCGCCCGGGTACCGCCGGGCGCCCCCAAGCCGGGCGGCGTGTGGGCGTGGTGGACGACACTGGCGCCGTGCTCCCCCTCGATACGCCCGGCCATCTCGCCATCGATCGCCGCGATCCGGGGCTGATGCTCGGCTACTGGGGCCGCTCAGAGGACACCGCCACCGCCCAGCAGGGCAACTGGTTTCTCACCGGCGACCGCGCGCGCATGGACGCTGAGGGCTACATCACCCACGAAGGGCGCTCCGATGAGGTGATGAACGCGCTCGGCTACCGGGTTGCGCCCATGGAGGTCGAAGAGGCGCTCGCCACCCACCCCGCCATCGCCGAGATCGCCGTGGCCGAGTTGCCGGTGCGCGCCGATCTCAGCCTGATCGCGGCCTTCGTGGTGGCGCGCGACTGGCCCGGCGAGGACGCCCTCTCCCGCTTTGCCGCCGAGCATCTGGCCAGCTACAAGTGCCCTAAACTCTGGATCGCGGTCGAGGCGCTGCCGCGCACGGCCAACGGCAAGCTGCTGCGGCGTGCCTTGGTCGAGACGCACCGCAGAGACCGCGATTGACGCTGCTCGCACACCACCGCCATACTACGAGCACATTGCACAAGCGGCAGAGGCAGCCATGCCCCCAACGACCGCCTACACCCCAGACTATTTCAAGCCCACGGTGCCCAATCCCTATCCGGGCTCTTTTGAGCGCATCACCGATTTCGTCTATGAGCGCCGCTTGGTGCTGGCGCGCGAACCCAAGGCCCTGGTCGATGCCGAAAAGCGCGGCGTCTCGTATGTCGTAGCCGAGCCCTACCCGGTGCGCTTCAAGGTCGATGGGGTCGAGCGCCGCTTGATCGTGCCCGCCGGTATGCTGACCGATCTGGTCTCGGTGCCCCGGGTACTGCGCTCGCTAGTCGGCAGGGTCGGCCCGCATCTGGAGGCGGCCATCGTCCACGACTACCTGTATGTCGCCTGGCAATTGATGGAGGACGACGAGGCGCGCCTCGACGATTGGCGCTTTGCCAATGAGGTGATGTATGCCGGGCTGGAGGCGGCGGGCGTCGGCGGCTTTCTCGGCTGGTCGATCCGCACGGCACTCTCGCGGCGATTCATCTCCTGGCCGGTCTACGCCGGGCGTGACGGCAGCCAGTTCGTCCGCCTCGATCCGCGCTTTGCCGCAGCCCCTGAGGAAACCGGC
Organism: Pseudomonadota bacterium; assembly: GCA_038750185.1. Taxonomy (GTDB): domain Bacteria; phylum Pseudomonadota; class Alphaproteobacteria; order Rhodobacterales; family Rhodobacteraceae; genus Thermohalobaculum. The sequence continues at coordinate 6,604 of JBCDHK010000107.1, read as the reverse complement.
TTGGTCTGAGCCCGATCACCCTCCAGATCACGCCCTCCAGATCACGCCCTCCAGATCACGGCGGCGCCAGTGCCCTTCCGCCGTGGGCATCGTGACGCTATCTTTGCACCATGATCCCGCTCGATATCCTCTCCGATCCGATCTGTCCTTGGTGTTGCATCGGCAAGGCGCGTCTCGACAAGGCCATCGCCGAGACCGGGCGCAATCCGTTTGTCTTGCGCTGGCGCATGTTCCGCCTCAATCCGGACATGCCGGTCGAGGGCATGGACCGTCGCGCCTATCTGGAGGCCAAGTTCGGCGGACCCGAGCGCGCTCAGGCGGTCTATGACAGCATCGCCGAGACCGCCGCAGCCGACGGGCTCGATCTCCACCTCGACAAGATCGCGCGCACGCCGAATACCCTCGACGCCCACCGTCTGATCCGTTGGGCGGCCACCGAGCAGTGCGAGACGGTCCTGGTCGAGCGTCTGTTCGACGACTATTTCCGCCAGGGCCGCGACATCTCCGAGCGCAGCGTGCTGCTCGACGCCGCCGAGGCGGTCGGGCTGGAGCGCTCGGTCATCGCATGCCTGCTCGACGGCGACAGCGAACGCGCCGCCCTGGAGGCCGAAGAAGCGGAGGCGCGCAGCATGGGTGTGGGCGGGGTGCCGTGTTTTATCGTCAACGGCCGCCACGTGCTCTCCGGCGCCCAGGACAGCGCCACCTGGGCGCGCGTCATTTTCGAACTCGACCAAGCCCTGGCCCAATCTCAGTCCCCACCCCAGTCCGCCGCAGAAGGACAGCCGTCATGAACATGCTGATCGAAGAGCTGCAATTCGTTTCGGGCAATCCGCTGTCGTGGGCGGCGGTGGCGGTGTTGCTCGGCTTTGTGCTGGCGTCGGTGTGGCGCATGCGCACGTGTCCGCTGGTGCGGGGCAAGAGCTCGATGAGCCCCGCCGAGGCTGCCGAGCTGGTCGATCGCCCACTGGTCGATGGGCCGCGGTTTTTCCTGACCATGGGGGCGGGCGTCGCCCTCACCATCACCGGGCTCACGCTGATCTCGGAGGGTATCTATCCGCTGATGGCCTTCTATGCGCTGGTGGCGGGGGTCTTCGTCATCCAGACCGAGCCGACGCGGCGCGAGATCCGCCATTTCGAGATGCGGGTGGTCGCCGCCCACACCCAAGGCGAGGAGGCCGTGACCGCAGCGATGGCGCGGCTTTGCTCGGCTCATCTCTGGCTGGTGATCCTAAACGGGGCGATGGCCTTGGCCACCGCCACGCTGCTCTATGCGTTTTGAGGTTTAGGCCGCCGCCAAGCGCTCACGCCCGTGGGGCGCATGGAGATCGAGCACCGGTCCCATGGGCACCACGCCGGTTGGATTGATCGTCTCGTGGCTGGCGTAATAGTGGACCTTGATGTGGTCGAGGTCGGTGGTCGCGGCGATGCCTGGCCACTGGTAGAGTTCCAGCATGTAGCCCCAGAGATTGGGGTACTCCATCAGACGGCGCAGGTTGCACTTGAAGTGGCCGACATAGACCGGATCAAAGCGCACCAGCGTGGTGAACAGCCGCCAGTCGGCCTCGGTGATCCGCTCGCCGGTGAGATAGCGGCTGCGTGAGAGACGCGCTTCCATCTCGTCGAGGGCGTTGAAAAGCTCCTGCACTGCTTCCTCGTAGGCTACCTGGGTGGTGGCAAAGCCCGATTTGTACACGCCGTTGTTGATTGCGTGGTAGATCCGCTCGTTGACGGTGTCGATCTCGGGGCGCAGCGCCTCGGGGTAGTAGTCGTCCGCGTTGCCGGTGATCCCATTGAAGGCCGAGTTCAGCATACGGATGATCTCGGAGGACTCGTTGGAGACGATGGTCTCGCGCTCACGGTCCCAGAGGATTGGCACGGTGACGCGTCCGGTCGCTTTGAGGTCGGCCTCGAGATAGATCTCGCGCAGGAACTTCTTGCCGAACAGGCGGTCGCCGGTGGCGCCCTCGAAATCGCGCCCGAAGGTCCAGCCCTCGCCTTGCATCAGAGGATGGACGACATCGACGCTGATGTGCTCTTCGAGGCCCTTGAGGGTGCGAAAGATCAGCGCGCGGTGGGCCCAGGGGCAGGCCAGGGAGACATAGAGGTGGTAGCGTCCCGAAGCTGCAGCAAAGCCGCCTTCGCCCGTGGGGCCCGGGGCGCCGTCTGCCGTGACCCAGTTGCGAAAGCGGGCGGTGTCGCGCTTGAACTTACCGTCGGTCGATTTGGTGTCGTACCATTTGTCGTGCCATTCGCCGTCGATCAGCAGACCCATCGTCGCCTCCTTTGGTTGTTGTCTGTACAACCAGATAGGCAGGCGCGGGGCCGCTACAGCCCGAGCGGGCTCAAAACAGCGTTGCGCGTTGGCGAACGGGCTTTCTCACTCCGCTGCGACGGGCACCTGAGCATCGACCAGATCGACGATGTCGGCCATGATCCGATTGATCTCGAAATCCTTGGGCGTGTAGACCCGCGCCACGCCTTGAGCCATGAGCGTGCGGGCATCGTCTTCGGGGATGATGCCGCCTGCGATCAGCGGCACGTCGTCGAGCCCCGCCGCCAGCATGCGCTTGTGGACATCGGCGATCAGCGCCATGTGCGAGCCCGAGAGCACCGAGAGGCCGACGATGTGCACGCCCTCCTCGACGGCAGCGTTGACGATCTGGGCCGGGGTCAGGCGGATGCCCTCGTAGACGACCTCCATGCCGCAGTCGCGCGCGCGCACGGCGATCTGCTCGGCGCCGTTGGAGTGGCCGTCGAGCCCCGGCTTGCCGACCAGGAATTTGAGGCGCCGCCCCATGCGTGCCGAGACCGCCTCGACGCGGGTGCGGGTCTCGCCAAGGCCCTCCGAGGGGGCGGGGGCTGCTTTGGCCACCCCCGTGGGGGCGCGGTATTCGCCGAACGCTTCGCGCATGGCAGCCCCCCATTCGCCGGTGGTCACGCCCGCTTTGGCGGCGGCGATGGAGGGGGGCATGATGTTGTCGCCAGAGGCAGCGGCGGCTTTGAGGGCCGCGATGGCCGCTTGGGCGGCATCCTCGTCGCGGGCGGCGCGCCAAGCCTTGAGGCGGGCGATCTGGTCGGCTTCCACGCTCGGGTCCACCGTCATGATCGAGCCATCACCCGTGGTGAGTGGGCTTGGCTCCGTAGTGGTGTAGCGGTTGACGCCGACCACGACCGTCTCGCCAGTCTCGATGCCCTGGATGCGCGCGGCGTTGCTCTCGACCAGGCGCCCTTTCATGTAGGCGATGGCCGCGACGCAGCCGCCCATGGCATCGATCTTGGTGAGTTCTGCGCGCGCGCCCTCTTTCAGCGTCTCGACCTTGGCCTCGACTACCGGTGAGCCGTCGAAGAGATCGCCGTATTCCAGGAGGTCGGTCTCGAAGGCCAGCACCTGTTGCATGCGCAACGACCACTGCTGGTCCCAAGGCCGCGGCAGGCCGAGGGCTTCGTTCCAGGCCGGGAGTTGCACGGCGCGCGCGCGGGCCTTTTTCGACAGCGTCACCGCCATCATCTCGATCAGGATGCGGTAGACATTGTTTTCGGGCTGCTGCTCGGTGAGGCCGAGAGAGTTGACCTGCACGCCGTAGCGGAAACGGCGGAGTTTGGGGTCCTCGACCCCGTAGCGCTCCTGGCAGATCTCGTCCCAGAGATCGACGAACGCGCGCATCTTGCAAAGCTCGGTGACGAAGCGGATGCCAGCGTTGACGAAAAACGAGATCCGCCCGACAAGGCGCGGGAACTCCTCTGGCGACACCTTGGGGCGGACTTCGTCCAGCACCGCGGTGGCGGTGGCGAGCGCAAAGGCCAGTTCCTGCTCAGGCGTCGCACCCGCCTCCTGAAGGTGGTAGGAGCAGACGTTCATCGGGTTCCACTTGGGCACCGCGGAATAGCAGTGGGTGGCGACATCGCCGATGAGGCGCAAGGAGGGCTCGGGCGGAAACACATAGGTGCCGCGCGAGAGATACTCCTTGACGATGTCGTTTTGCACCGTGCCCTGGAGCTTGGTGACATCCGCGCCCTGCTCCTCAGCCACCGCCACATAGAGCGCGAGCAGCCAGGCCGCGGTGGCGTTGATCGTCATCGAGGTGTTCATCTGCTCCAGCGGGATGTCCTGGAACAGGGTGCGCATATCGCCCAGATGCGCCACGGGCACGCCCACTTTGCCGACCTCGCCTTGAGCCAGCACATGGTCGCTGTCATAGCCGGTCTGGGTCGGCAGATCGAAGGCGACCGAGAGCCCGGTCTGGCCCTTGGAGAGATTGGTGCGGTAGAGCGCGTTGGACTTGGCGGCGGTGGAGTGGCCGGCGTAGGTGCGAAACAGCCAGGGCTTGTCGCGGTTTGGCTTGTCGCCTTTGGGGGCGGTGGCGGTCATCTGGCGGCTCCTCGGGGCAGAGTCGTGTTGCGCCGCACCCTAGAGCGGAAGGCTACCTTCACGCAAGATGGTTTCTTGGTGGCCCTTGGTCACGCAAGGTTATGCCGCAACCTTCAACCGCGGGCGCCCATCAGATCGAGAAAGACGTGCCGCAGCCGCAGGTCGAGGTGGCGTTTGGGTTGTCGATCTCAAACCGCGCGCCGATCAGCTCGTCCTTGAAATCGACCACCGCGCCTTCGAGGAAGGGCAGGCTCTCAGGATCGACGAAGACGCGCTGGCCCTGGCCCTCGATCACCAGATCGTTGGCCTCCGGCGCCTCGGCCAAGGCGAACTCATAGCTAAAGCCCGAACAGCCGCCACCAAGCACCGCCACGCGCAGCGCGACTGCCTCGCCCTGGGCTTCGGCAATCTCGGCCAGACGTTCGAACGCGCGTTGGCTCACGCGCACCGGCAAAGCGAAATCCATGGACGCTCTCCTTCTCGACCCTGAAATGCAGCCGGGTGTGGACGTTGCAAGCCCGAAGATGTACTGCGAAAGCGCCCAGCACAAGGGGGAGCGCCATGGACCGCATTGTCGAGCCGCGTTTGAGCCCCTTTGCTGCCGATCCTGTTGAGAGCCGCGGGCGTCTGCACTACGAGCCCGAAAGCGCCCACCGCTCGCCCTATCAGCGCGATCGCGACCGGATCATCCACTCCTCGGCCTTTCGCCGCCTCAAGCACAAGACCCAGGTCTTTGTCGAGCATGAGGGCGATTATTACCGCACGCGTCTGACCCACTCCATCGAAGTGGCGCAGATCGCGCGCACCATCGCCCGCCATCTGCGCCTTGACGAAGACCTGGCCGAGGCGCTGGCGCTGGCCCATGATCTTGGCCACACCCCCTTTGGCCACTCGGGCGCGGAGGCGCTGGCGGCCTGCATGGCCCCCTACGGCGGCTTCGAGCACAACGCCCAGACGCTGCGCATCGTCACCAAGCTGGAGGCGCATTATGCCGATTTCGACGGGCTCAACCTGACCTGGGAGACGCTGGAGGGCATCGCCAAGCACAACGGCCCGCTGTTGGCGTCTCGCGAGGCGTCTCGTGCTGGGCTGGCTGCGGGCATTGCCGAGGCCGATGCGGCCTACGATCTGGCGCTGCACACCCAGGCGTCGGCGGAGGCGCAGGTGGCGGCGTTGGCTGACGATATTGCCTACGTCAACCACGACATCCTTGACGGTTTGCGCGCCGAGTTGTTCGCGACCGAGGAGGCCGAGACGCTGCCGCTCATCTCGGCCAGCTTTGCCGAGGTCGATGCGCGCTATCCGGGGCTCGCCCCGCGCCGGCGCCGCCATGAAGCGCTGCGCCGGGTGTTTGGCCTGATGGTCGAGGATTTGCTCAGCGAAACTGAGCGCCGCCTGGAGGCGGCGCGCCCCGGCTCGCTCGACGTCTTGCAGCATCTGGGCCATCCAGTGGCGGCGTTCTCGGCGACGATGCAGGCCGATATCGCCACCATCAAGGCGTTTCTGTTTGAGCGCATGTACCGCCACTGGCGCGTCAATCGGATGCGGGTCAAGGCGGTGCGGGTGGTGGAGGCGTTATTCGCCATGTTCATGGCCGAGCATGGCGTCTTGCCGCCACATTGGCGCGCTGCGTGTGGCCGGGCCGAGGATGAGGCAGCGCGTGCCCGCGTCATCGCCGATTACATCGCCGGTATGACTGATCGCTACGCCCTCGAAGAGCACCGCCAGTTGACCGAGCCCGGCGCGCGCCCTTGAGCGCACGCCCCAGCGCCTGCCCCAGCGCCTGCCAAGTGGGCGCCTCAATCGAGAACGCGCACCCCCCAGGAGGCGCAGGTGCGCCCGTCAAAGGCGGCTTCGGCATAGCCGACCTGCCAGTCGCCGCGTTCGTCGCGGGCGCGGTATTTCATGAATAGGCGATGTTTGGCGCTGGCCAGTTCGCTGATCACGCGCGTCTCCAGGTGCTCGAAGCTGGCTGGGTTCCAGAGCGTGGGGCGAACCTCGGCGACCACGTCGCGATGGGCGCCATCCCAGCCGCTCAGGCAGTGCAGGCCGCGGCGGACGTCTTCGGCGTTGTCGGCGCGGTGGGTGAGGGCGGCTTGCGAGGTGGGCGGGCGTACCAGGATCAGGGTGAGCACCGCGAGCAGTCCGGCGCCGAGCAGGACACGCACGACTGGGGACATGGAGTTTCCTTTCGCTTGGCTGCGACGATTTGCCATAGTATGGCGCTGTGACGCG
>JBCDHK010000106.1:0-10272 GCA_038750185.1 Pseudomonadota bacterium | reverse complement strand
TCTTGTCAACGTCGAGCGTGTCGAGGCGCAGAGCGCGACCTTCAGCCTGGGCGATCTCGATCTGATCTCGGGCGGGCGCGGCTTTGACGAGGTGGTGATCACCCTCGACAGCGACGACCCCGCCCGCCTGATCTCCGCCGCCGACGAGGCCAAGGGCCTGCACTGGAGCCTGCAGCGCGAAAGCGACAACCCGCTGGCGGCGGTGCCGGTCTTCGGCGCCGGCCTCCGCGCCTCGGACGCCTTCATCCTGGTGGGCGATCTGGCCCGCGCGATGAACGTGGGCGAGGCCAGCCGCACCGACCGCGATGGCTGGTCGGGCGTCCTCCAGACCGATTTCGAGGGCCAGGACAACATCAGGCTCAACCTGGCGGGCAGCGGCGGCACCAGGGTCGATCTCGGCGATGACATCGAGGCGATCTCGGTCGAGGGCGCGGCCAAGGCGGCGGACCTAGTGTTCTACACCGGCGGCACGCTCCACACCGGCGGCACGCTCGGCAGCGGGCCAGAGCCAGTCGATGTCTTCGTGGCCGATTTCGAACTGTTCGAGGGCGAGAAGGCCCGCACCGTGCCCGACCCGGCAGGCGGCACGCGCACCATCGTCGATACCGTTTCGCTGATCGGCGACCCGAGCCTTCAGGAAAACCCGGGCGAATTGCAGCGCGTCTTTGCCGATGCGCTCCTCGGCGGCTTCGAGAAATTCTTCGTCAAGGCCACCTCGGGCAACGATCTCCTGATCGGCGGCGCCTTGGACGACGAGCTCCTCGGGCGTGACGGCAACGACCAGCTTTCGGGGCGCGGCGGCTCGGATTTCCTGGCTGGCGGGCGGGGCTCGGACGTCTTTGTCTATGAGGCCTCGCTCAACATCGGCGCCGCCGACCGCATCATCGGCGACCGCGTGATCGACGACCGACTGACCCGCCTCGACGATGACCTCCTCATCGTGCGCGCGGGCGCGGCCATCGAGGCCGCCACCGAGGGCGGGCTCTCCTACGAGTTCGTCGATCTTCTCAACGGCACCCGCATCCAGCGTCTCGACGCCAATTCCTCGGTCAATCTGCTCAACGCCGTCGTGACCAACCTGCGCGGCCCCAATGCCAGCACGCTGGAGGCTTTCGAGCTGGGCTTTGGCGATCTGAGCAGCCAGCAGCTCCTGCAACTCATCACCGTCTCCGGCATCGAGCGCACCAACATCGAGACCACCGACGCCCACGATGACGTGCTGATCTACGACGGCGGCGTCTCCTACATCGCGGGCGAGCGCGCGGGCGACAAGGACCTGCTGTTCGCCGATTTCAGCGACCAGTCCATCGGGCTGACCTTCATCATTGAGGACGATCCCGCACTCGGGCGCGAGGGCGCGCGCCTGGAAAACGGCGTGTTCTTCTCCGGCATCGACCGCTTGGCCGCGCGCTTCGGCGCAGGCGACGACACCGTGCGCGGCGGGCGCCTCGACGACCGCATCGAGGCGGGCGCGGGCGACGACGCCCTCGCCGGCAAGGGCGGCAACGACCGCATCGAGGCCGGCGCCGGCGACGATCTGGTCTATTTCGACGGTGACGACGGCTTCGACACCGTGCTCGGCCAGGCCGATGAAGACCGCCTGGTGATCTCCAACACCCGCGCCGACGGCTCTGCCTTCGGTGAGGGCGGCATCGTCCAGCGCTTCACCGATCAGGACACGTTCGCGCCGACCGACATCACCGCCCGCTCTAGCACCTCGCGCATCCTGAAAGCGCGCGAAGACCTGCCCGAATCCCTGTTCAACGCCGTCTTCATCGGGCGCGCCAACGAGGCCGAGGCCGCCGTCACCTACTCCGGGTTCGAGGCCATCGACATCGTAGGCTCGGACGACTTCGACGACGCGATCTTCTTCCAAGGCGGCCTGATCTATGCCGGCGGCGAAGGCGTGGGCGACCGTGACCTGTTCGTGGCCGATTTCACGTCCGAGACCGCCGATCTCACCCTCACCACCGACGACGCGGGCGTGGGCCGCGCACGCACCACCGCCTTCACCGACATCGGCAACGGCGTGCAGGTGGGCGAGTTCGAGCGCCTGTTTGTGGCCTCCGGTTCGGGTAACGACCAGCTTCGCGGCGGACGCTTCAACGACCGGCTGGAGACCGGCCCCGGCAACGACACGGTTGAGGGCTCGCTCGGCTCGGACGACGTGTTCCTGGGCCGAGGCAACGACCGCGCCACCTTCATCGGCGGCTCGCTGGAGATCGACGGCGGCGACGGCATCGATCGCTTCGAGATCGGCGCCCAGCAGGGCGGCTACTTCCTGTTCGGCTTCTTCGACGAGGACGCGCCAGAGGACAATTTTACCCTCGACGCGCGCCTGGAAACCCCTCTTGCCGGCAAGCGCACCGAACTTGGCCGCCTGGTCAACACCGACACCAGCGGCAAGAGCTTTGCCTTCGAGATTGAGGACGAGGCGCTTTTCCACAAGAACTTCGAGTTCATTGATGCCTCCGGCGCTGGCTTCTCCGACATCCTAATCTCGGGCACCCTCGGCGGCACGCTCTCGGGCGACGGCGGCGATGACATTCTGATCTCGCTCGGAGGCGACGACTTCCTGATCGGCGGCACCGGGCGCGACGCCTATGTCTTTGGCGAGAGTTTCGGCAACGACCTGATCGCCAACGAGAGCGAGGGCGTCACCGAGCTCTATTTCATCGGCCTCGACTTTGCCGACCTCGCCTTCTCGGTCTCGCTCGATCCCAACCGCGCCGATCTGTTCATCAGCACCACGGACAGCTCGCTGGTGATCCGCGACTATTTCAAAGCCTCGACCAACCCGCAAAACTTCCTGTTCTTCACCGACGACGCCCCTCAGGGCCGCACCGCCGATACCTCCAGCCTCGCCAAACCCACCCCCAATCCCGGCCCCCGCGGGGTCGAGCAGCTCGGCACTGACGGCCCGGACGTCTTCGACCGCGTGACCGATGGCGACGACTCGCTCTTCGGCTTCGGCGGCAACGACGTGTTCTTCGGCAGCCTCGGCGCTGACATCATCGACGGCTCGCTCGGCGAAGACCTGGTCACCTTCCAAAACAGCACCAGCGGCGTGGTGGTCGACCTCACCAACCGCGGCGGGCGCCAGTCGCCGGTGCCGGGCGCACAGGATACGGGCGATTTCTACATCAGCATCGAAGACCTAACCGGCTCCCAGCAAAGCGATTTCCTATTCGGCTCGGCTGACGACAACCGCCTCTCCGGGCTCGGCGGCAACGACTTCATCGAGGGCTTCGCCGGCAACGACCTGATCGTCGCAGGCCCGGGGCGCGACGTGCTAGCCGGCGGCACGGGCGACGACCGCATCTTCGGCGGCGAGGGCGACGATACCTTCTTGAACGACGCCCTCAACAACGGCGCGGCCCCCGAGGCCCGAGCAGGGGGCAACGATACCCTGATCGGCCAAGGCGGTGACGACCGCATGGAGGACCGCTTCGGCGACAACGTCTTCGAGGGCGGTGCGGGCAACGACACGGCAGAGGGCGGCACGGGGGCTGACCTCTACATCTACACCGACGAGGAGGACGCCAGCGGCGCCCCCATCGTCGGCAGCGGCGGGCTCGACCGGTTTGAGGCCTTCGAGATCGGCGTCACCAAACCGAGCCTAGGCGACGGCATCGACTTCTCCGAGTTCGGCGCTGCGGTGGTGATCGACCTCGACGACCCGGCCTCGGCCTTCGCAGGCTCGGGCGCCAGGGCAGGCACCGTCGAGCGCGCGGCGGGCGCGGCCTACAGCGCCAGTGTCGATCCGGCAGCCGCCAACGTGCGCCTCCTGGACATGGCCGGCGTCGACAATGCACTTGCCACCGAGTTTGCCGATGTCCTGATTGGCTCGGCCACCGCCAACCGCCTTGACGGTGGCGCAGGCGATGACACGCTCATCGGGGCTGCGGGCAACGACACGCTGGTAGGCGGTATCGGCTTCGACACCGCCGATTATAGCGCCGGCGCCAACGGCATCGTGGTCGATCTCACGCCGAGCGTGGCCGATCCGGTCACGGGCGATCTGTTCGGCACTGCCCAGGACGGCCAGCTCTTCACCGATCTGCTCGGCTTTATCGATGCCGTTGTAGGCACCGTGGAGGCCGACCGCTTCCAGGGCTCGGACGCCGATGAGACCTTCACCGGGCTCGCCGCCGGCCAGGCCCCGCGCGGCACCAACATCCAAGGCGACACGGTGATCGGCGGCGGCGGCATCGACACGCTAGACTACTCGCGCACCATCGCCCCCGCGGGCCTCGCCCTCGACACCCTGATCGTGCGCCTTGGCTTTGCCGATCCGAACGACAGCGCCCAGTTCGACCCGATCACCCGCTTCTACACCGACGGCTCCTCGACCACCGACCAGGTGCAAGGCTTCGAGCGCTTTCTCTTGAGCGAGCGCCCCGACGATGTGGCCAACCTGGGTTCGTTCAGCTTCGATCTGGAGATCGATCTGGCCGGCGGCGACGATACCCTCCTCGGCGGCTTTGCCGACGAGACCGTAATCGGGGGCACGGGCAACGACGACGCCGATCTCGGCAGAGGCGATGACCGCTACATCTACGAGAGCGGGCGCGACACCGTCGACGGCGGCGATGACTTCGACGTGCTCGATCTGAGCCGAGCCACTCAGCGCCTCGGCGTCGATCTGGCCAGCGGTCAGGCGGTCGTGCGCGGCACGACGGAGCGGCTGGTCGAATTCTCCGGGATCGAGCGCATCGTGGGCTCCACCCTCGACGATGCACTGAGCGGTGCCGCCACCGACGACGATCTGCTCGGCAACACGGGCGACGATCTCGTCCGAGGCAATGCAGGCGACGACCGCCTCCAGGGCAACGCGGGCGACGATACCCTGGAGGGTGGCGCAGGCGACGATACCTTGGAGGGCGGCACGGGCTCGGACACCGCCGAGGGCGGCGCCGACGACGACCTCTACCTCTATACCGCAGGCCAGGACAGCTTCGACGGCGGCACCGGCTTCGACACCCTGGCCTTTGCCGCCAACACCCAGGCCATCGTCATCGACGGTGAAACCGTGCGCTCGGTCGATGCAAATGCAGCGGTGCCGGTAACAGTGAGCTTCGATGCGGTCGAGGCCGTGACCGGCACCAACCGCGACGACATCCTGGAAAAGCCGTCTGCCAAAGGCACCGATGGGCGCTTTGTCTTCGACGGCGCCGGGGGCGACGACACCGCCTTCACCGTGCTGCGCGAAGGCTCGACCGTATTCGACTTCACCTTCCGCGGCGGCGCGGGCTTTGACGTGATCGACTATTCGCGCCAGCCCTCGCTGGTCGTGTTCGGTGCTCAGTTCAGCCGCATTGACCAGGGCATCGACGCCGACCTCGAACTGGGCGAGATCGTCTCGCGCGACGACCGCACCTTCGCCAACGCCTTCCTCAAGCAGTTCGTCGAGGAGGTCGAGGGCATCGTCGGCACGCGCCAGAACGACATCCTGCGCGGCTCCACCGCCGACAACCTGCTCGTCGGTGGCGCGGGCCAGGACACCATCGACGGGCGCGAGGGCGACGATACGCTCGACTTTGGTGCAGAAGGGGGCACCGGCGGCGCCGTGGCCGATCTGGCGGGCGACGGCACGGTCACCGACAGTTTCGGGCGGACCGACCAGGTCGCCAACATCGAAAACCTGATCGGCACCGCCCAAGGCGACACCCTCAAAGGCGACGGCGGCGCCAACCGCCTCGATGGGGCCGAGGGCGATGACCTCCTCGAAGGCGGCGCAGGCGACGACACGCTGATCGACGGCCCCGGCGTCGACACGCTGCGTGGCGGTGCGGACGATGACCTTCTGATCCATGCAGGTGCACCGATCCCCGCAGGTGGCGGCCCCGTGTCCGATCTTGACGGCGGCTTCGACGAGTTCTTCGGCGGCGCGGGCTTTGATATCGTCGATTTCTCGGCGGCGACGGGCTCGGTCCTGGCCGGGATCAACTCTGATCCCAACGACACCAACTTTGCGCTGACCAGCGACACCGAAGGCCCTGTGGATCCGGACGTCTTCCGCATCCTTGCCACCTACACCCAGGTCGAGGGGCTCGTCGGCTCCGCCTTCGACGATGTGCTCAATGGCGACGGCGGTGCGAACCGCATCCTGGCTGGCGCGGGCGATGACACCGTGACCAGCTCGGGCGGGGCCGACACGCTAGATGGCGGCGCGGGCTTCGACGTGTTGCGCGCCGATGCCAACGTCAACCTCGTCACCCAGCGCGCCGTGGGCACCGATGGCACCAACCTGCGCATCGCGGGCTTTGAGGGCGTGGTCGGTGGCGACGGCAACAACTTTCTGCTGGGCGACGCCCGCGCCAACGTCTTCGAGGGCGGCGACGGTATCGACACCATCCAAGGCGGCGACGGGCGCGACACCCTCGACTACCGTTTCACCGATGCTGCGGCCGATGGCACCATCGGCACGCCCGCGCAGCCAGGCGTGGTAGTCCTGCTCGATGCAACTGTATCTAACCCGTTCTTTGCCACGGCTTCCTCTGGCGGGCGGGCACTCGATGTCTTCGGCCAAGTAGACGTGCTCTCGGGCATCGAGGACGTGATCGGCTCGTTCCAGGACGATTTCCTGAGCGGCGATGCCTCCAACAACCGCCTGACCGGGCGCCAGGGCGACGATACGCTCTCGGGCGGTGACGGCGTCGACACGCTCGAAGGTGGCGCGGGCGCGGATGTGTTCGTGATCACCGAGGGCTCGGGCACCACCATCGTGGCTGATTTCGACCTGAGTACCGACACCCTCGACCTCCGCGCGTTTGAGCGCACCGAGGCTGAGCGTGCGCTCGCCCAACGCCCGACCGACGAAAACCTGCTGGCCGAGGGAGCGCTGCTGCGCTTTGTCGACGGCAGCCAGCTGCGCCTGACCGGGCTGACAAGCGCTGAGGTCAACCAACTCCAGATCCTGTTCGCCGATCCCCTGCCTCCCCTAATCACCACGCCCGCCGGCGGCGGCGAGGTCGAGGGCACCGGGCGCGCCGAGCGCTTCCAGGGCCAGGCGGCCGACGACACCATCGTAGCCGGTGGGGGCGACGACAGCGTCGATGGCGGCGCGGGCAACGACTTTCTCGACGGTGGCCAGGGACGCGACATCGTCAGCTACAAGAGCGCGACCGTGGGCGGGGTGTTCGTCGATTTGGAGATGGGCCGGGCCACCGGCGCTGCCGGCAACGACTTCCTCCGCAGCATCGAGGGTGTCGAGGGCTCGGAGCAGGCCGACGAAGTCCAGGGCGCCAAGGCCCCCGAGACCTTCGACCTCGGCGGCGGCGACGACAGCTTGCGCCCCGGTGCCGGTGCCGACGAGATCATGACTGGCGCAGGCGAGGACACCGTCTCGGGCACCCGCGCCGAGCTTGACGGCGACCGCATCGGTGACTTTGAGCCAGGCGACATGGTCGAGGTGGAAAACACGGGCCTGACCACGAGCAACGTCAAGCTCACCCAAGGCTCGGCGATCTTCGAGATCGACGCCGACGGCGACGGCGCCTTCGAGAGCCGCTTCGTTCTGGAGGAAACCGGCCCCGGCGCCTTCGCCAACGGCTTCTCGCTCAGCCCCAATGCCGATGGCAGCGCCACCGAGATCGCCCTGCTCGATGCGCCTATCCTCAGCCTGACCGACGCCGCGGACGCCCTCAACCTCGGTGCCTCTGCCGCGCCTCAGGTAGTGCTGGCCAATGCGGGTGACGACACGGTGACGGGTGGTGCGGGTGACGATGTGCTCGACGGCGGCGAGGGCGGCGACCGTCTTCTGGGCGGCGACGGCGCGGACACGCTCATCGGCGCTGCCGGGCCGGACACGCTGACCGGCGGCCCTGGCGCCGACACCTTCGGCTTTGACGCCTCAAGCTTTGCCCCCGGCCTACGCGACAGCGTGACCGATTTCACGCCAGGCCTCGACACGCTGGTGTTCACGGGCTTTGGCCAGGTGGACCTCGCCACACTCTCGCCCACAGCAGAGGCCGGCGGCACCCGGCTCGATCTCGGCCAGGGCCGCAGCCTGCTCTTGGAGGGCGTGGCGCCCGGATCGCTCCAGCCAGCCGATATCCAGACTGCACTGTCGCTGCCGGGCTTTGCCGTGTTCGACCAGGGCGGGCGCGTGAGGCTGACCCGCGAGGCGGATGCATTTGCGACCTCCCTTGCCACCGGTGCCGACGTCGTGGGTGATGCTGGCGATGACACGCTCTCGGGCGGTCCCGGCAATGACACCTTGAACGGCGGCGTCAACAGCGACGTCCTCATCGGCGGCGGTGGCAACGACAGCCTCCTCGGCGGCGCCCAGCCCGATACGGTCAACGCCGGCGCAGGCGAGGACACGGTGGTGGGCGGGCCAGGTGCCGACAGGGTCAACCTGGGCACAGGCGACGATCTGTTCGAGGACGACGTCCAGGAAGGCCCCAACGGTGCCGATACCGTCCTCGGCGGCGACGGCGACGATACGCTGATCGGACGCGGCGGCGACGACGTTTTCGACGGCGGCTTCAACGAAGACAGCCTCCTCGGCGGAACCGGTAATGACTTGCTGCGCGGCGGGGCTCAGGCCGATACTATCCGAGGCGGCGAAGGCAACGACACCGTCTTTGGCGATGCCGGTCCCGACACGGCCACCCTGGGCACGGGCGACGATCTGTTCGAGGACGACGTCCAGGAAGGCCCCAACGGTGCCGATACCGTCCTCGGCGGCGACGGCGATGACACCCTGATCGGGCGCGGCGGCGACGATGTTCTCGACGGCGGTTTCAACGAAGACAGCCTCCTCGGCGGCACCGGCAACGATCTACTACGCGGCGGCGCCCAGGCCGATACCATCCGAGGCGGCGAAGGTGACGACACCGTCTTCGGCGATGCCGGGGCCGATACGGCCACTTTGGGCATGGGCGACGATCTGTTCGAGGACGACGTCCAGGAAGGCCCCAACGGTGCCGATACCGTTCTCGGCGGCGACGGCGACGACACCCTGATCGGGCGCGGCGGCGACGACGTTTTCGACGGCGGCTTTAACGAAGACAGCCTCCTCGGTGGCACCGGCAACGATCTGCTGCGCGGCGGGGCCCAGGCCGATACCATCCGTGGCGGCGAAGGTGACGACACCGTCTTCGGCGATGCCGGGCCCGACACGGTCAGCCTGGGCACGGGCGACGATCTGTTCCAAGACGATGGGCAAACCGGCCCCAACGGTGGCGACACTGTCACGGGGGGCGACGGCGACGACACGCTGATCGGGCGCGGCGGTGACGATGTCTTGGATGGCGGTTTCAACGAGGACAGCATCGAAGGCGGCGACGGCGACGATCTGCTGCTTGGCGGCGCGCAGGCCGACACGATCCTGGGCGGCACCGGCAACGACACGGTGTTCGGCGACGCCGGTCCCGACAGCGTCGATCTAGGCAGCGGCAACGATGTGTTCGCCGATGACGCCCAAACCGGGGTCAACGGCGCAGACACCGTCGTCGGTGGAGCGGGCAACGACACCCTCGCCGGGCGCGGCGGCGCCGACGACTTGCAGGGCGGCGACGGCCGCGACCTGATCGAGGGCGGGGCCGAGAACGACCGCCTCGACGGCGGCGCTCAAGCCGATACGCTCGACGGCGGCACCGGCTCAGACACGCTTCTGGGCGGTGGCGGCGACGACAGCCTGGACGGCGGCGCCCAGCCCGACACCATAGACGCTGGGGCGGGCAACGATACCGTGCTGGGTGGCGCAGGGGCCGACACGATCGATCTAGGCGCAGGCAACGACCGCTTCGAAGACGATGCCCAGACCGGTGCGAACGGTGCCGACACCGTCTTTGGCGGCGCAGGCAATGACACGCTGATCGGCGGCGGCGGTGCAGACCGTCTCTCCGGCGGCGAGATCAACGACACGCTGGTGGGTGGTGGCGGCGCCGACACCTTCGTCTTTGAGGATCCGGGCACAGGCGGCATCGACCGGGTGGCTGATTTCAGGCCGGGGATCGACACCATCGCGCTTGACGGTGCAGGCTTTATGGCTCTGCCGGCGGCATTTGGGCCGGGCAACTTGCGCCTCGGGGCAGCGGCGGCAGACGGCGACGACTTCATCGTCTACACTGCCGGCTCGCTGTTCTACGACGCCGACGCCAACGGCCCAGAAGCAGCCGTGCGCTTTGCCATCCTGAGCGGGGCGCCAATGCTGAGTGCCGAGGATTTAGAGGTGTTCTGAGCGTACGGGCCAGGGTTGTGGCGGATACTCAGTGTGGCGGCACGCCGAGGCGTGAGCGTTCTGGCGATCTTATTACTACG
>JBCDHK010000105.1:0-10331 GCA_038750185.1 Pseudomonadota bacterium | reverse complement strand
TGATCGAGACGCCGGTGGCACTGCTCTCGACCAGTCCCGAGCGCGAGGACACTATCCTGGTCACCGATCCCTATCGAGGTTAGAGCGATTTCAAAGGAGGTGGCAACACCGACTGGCTCGGAAATCGCGACAGAGCAGTCGAGCGATTTCAAAGGAGGTGGCAACACCGACTGGCTCGGAAATCGCGGCAGACCAGTCAAGCGATTTCAAAGGAGGTGGAAACGCCGACTGGCTCGAAAATTGCGACAAAATACTGTAACGCATTGCGCGCTTGAGAGGCGTTGCGGGACCTGGCCCCACCCACCCTTCCTGGCGTTGGACTTGGGGTGAAGGGCGCGCGCGCCTCCGGCTGCGGCCCCGCAACGCCGCTTTTCGGCGTGTCGAGGCGAGACATCCGCGGCGCTGCGCCTATCTGAGCAAGCATGATGACATACAAGACTCGCAAGCGCTTGGCGCTGTTGATCCTGCTCGTTGGGCTGCCGCTCTATATCGTGGCGTCGGTCTGGCTGGTCAGCTTGTTCGATCGGCCGTTCATTCTGGTCGAACTGGGGGTCTATGTCGGGCTCGGCCTGCTCTGGGCGTTGCCCCTGCGCAAAGTATTTCTCGGGATCGGTAAGCCCGACCCCGACGAGCCACAGCAATAGCGCTGCCCCCGCGAAGCGCCGGAGACCTCAGAGCAGCTTGGAAAACCGCGTCTTGGCCTCCTCGGACAAGGTGAAGCGGTCATTCTCGCTCTTGACCAACACCTTTTCGCTGACCAAGGCGCCAAAGCCCTTGATCCGTGCTTCCAGCGAGCGCGGGTGTTCGCCTGGTAGTTGATCGAACACCTCCATCACCTCGCGGCGGGTGAAGGTTTCGCGGTTGTCGATCAGGCTGACATAGGCTGCCGCAACGCCGAGCAGATCGGTGACGGTTTTGGCATCGGCCTTTTTCATCAGCGCGGCTGGGGACTGGGGGGGGGTGTCGTCGGCGGGAGCGGCAGCGGGCTTGGCCGGCGCGGTCTTGGTCTCTGCGGGCTTGGCTGCATCCGACGTGCGGTGTTGTGCCATGAGCGCATCGAGGCGCGGCGTATTGGGTTTGCCCTTGGGCGCGGTCCCCGGAATGCGCGGCGCTGTTGTTGCTGGAGCGGCAGCGGGCTTGGCCGCAGCGGGGGGCGGACTTGCCGGTGTCGGCTTGTCCGTAGCCTTGCTCTGGCGTGCGCTGGGCGGTGGCGGGGCAGGGGGCGCCTTGGCCGTAGTTTTGGGCGCGGGTGTGGCGCTGGGCGGTGGCGGGGGTGTCGTCTCCGGTTCGGGATCGGCAAAGATGTTGATCGGTGCGTTACCCGCTGGAGCAGCAGCAGGCGCCGAAGCCGTGGCCGTGGCTGCGCCAGGTTGTTGCAAAAACCCGAGCGGGGCGAGCCCTGGCGGCAGATCCGCCGCACCTTTCGGCGCCGTCGCGCTGATTACCTCGGCATCCTCGACGCCCTTGTTGGCCGCATTGGCCTGCACTGGCGGCTTGGACGCGGGAGGCTCCCCCTCGCTCTCGACCGGCTCCATCTCCAGGCGTGGCCCGGGCTTGGGCGGAGCTGGCTTGGCGGCTGCGGGCTGGACTGGCGCGGCCTCGGCCTTGCCCTCGATCGCGGTCACGATCAGCCCCGGCGTCACCTCCACCGCCGCACTAAGACCCGCCGCCGCCTGCTGCTCGCGCAGTGTCTGCATCAGCCGCTCGATGGTTGCAGCATCAAAGTCGATCCCGGCCTTGGGGAGTTGTGGCGCGCGCTCAAGGGTCTCCGACAACAGCGTCAGCATCCGCCGAAACACCGGCAGCGGGTTTTCGAACCCGTGGACGGAAATGGCGATCTCACCGACCTTGAGATCGACCCGCATTGGCTTGTCGGACATGGGCCACCGTTGTTACTAACATCCTAGGTTGTGTGGGACCAAAGCCCATCTCACTCGCCCGGTCAAGGCAGGGCGTGGCGTTGTGGCACCGATAAGCCCGGTCCGAGAGCCCACAACCCTCGGGGGAGCGCGCTGCATGCAAATACCAGTTGCTTATGGCAACGCTGTGACGTTGGTAGGTGCCGCGCCGTTTCACGCCGGCGCCCTCGCTGCCGCCCGCGCCATCGCACCCGTTCTGGTTGCAGCCGATGGCGGAGCCGATACGCTCGCCGCGCGTGGTGTGCTGCCGGATCTGGTGGTGGGCGATCTCGATTCGCTTGCCGATCCCGCGCTCTGGCGCAGCGGCCCGTCGCGGTTGTTGCCCATTGCCGAGCAAGACACCACCGATTTCGAGAAGTGCCTCTATGCCACCCGTGCGCCGTTTTATCTGGCCACCGGCTTCACGGGCGGGCGTCTCGATCACACCCTCGCCGTACTGCACGCGCTGTTGCGCTATCCCGACAAGACGGTGATCGTGCTCGGTGAGGACGATGCGCTGGCGCTGATGCCCCCCGGACAGCGGGTGTCGCTGGCGCTTGGCGAGGGTGCGCGGGTGTCGTTTTTTCCGCTGTTGCCGAGCCGGGGGACGCACGCGCGCGGGCTGAAGTGGTCGGTCGAGGGGCTCGATCTGGCGCCGGGCAGTGCCATCGCCACCTCCAATCGCGCCGAGGCGGCGTTGGTCGAGGCCGCCTTCGATCGCCCGGGTGTGTTCGTCCTGTTGGAGCGTGCGGCGCTGCCGGCCTTGGTGGAGGCGCTGGTGCCCGGCTGGAAGCAGGTGGCGCGGCCTGGGATGGCACAAGCGTGAAGACCGGCGGGCGAGCGCCATGACAGGATACCACAGGTGGCGTGCCAGCAGCGCCGGGCCGAAGTTCTGCCACAGGCTAGACCTTGGGCGCCTGACACCTATCTCTATGCACGAACGTCGCGGCTGTCTCTAGCGGTCGTCTCTGCTACCACCGGTTGGCAAAACATGCTCCTGCTCGGCGAAGATATCACCCTCTGGCTGGCCATCGTGGCCAGCGGCCTGCTCAACGGTCTCAACCCGGCCACCGGGTGGCCGCTGGCTGTGATCGCCGCCACGCTCTTTGAGGGGCGGCCCATGCTTTGGCGGGTGCTTGGGGCGCTGGCGCTGGTGCATCTGGTGCTGGCCTCCTCGGCGCTGCTGCCGTTTGACGCGATCTTCTTCCTGTTCGATTGGTCGACCCACATCCAGGTGGCTGGCATCGCGGTACTGGCGGCGGCGGTGCTGTGGTGGCTCAGCCGGCGCCCGTTGCCGAGCTTGCCCGCGCGCGTGCCGTTTTGGCAGTTGAGCCTGGCCGCCGTGCCGGTGGTGACCGCCTATGGCAGCCCGTCGATGCTGGTGCAGTTTTACATCGGGCTTTGTCAGGTCAGCAAATACGACCCCGGCAAGCGCATCCTGGGCGAGTTTATGACGCTGGAGGGCAGTGTACCCATCATCGCCGCCTGGGCCTACACCGTCGCGCTGCTGGTAACGGGCTCCGTGCTGGCTTTTGCCCTTTACCGCTGGCTTGAGGCGCGCGGGCTGGCCGAGGCCACGCTCTGGCGCGGGCGTTTGGCGCTTGGTCTGGCCATGATCGGCAGCTTGGGGCTGGCTGGGACGGTCTGAGGACTGCGCTTTAGGCTTTCCGGGGCTGGGGCCGCTCGATCGTCAAAATATCAGTAAAATCCACTGGCGCACACGCTGCCGTCAGCTTGACGGTGATCAGATCGGCCTCGGCGGCCACCAATTGATCCTGGCGCGCCATCTCGGCAATGCTGGCGCCAACGGCGCGCAACTCCTGGCAAGCCCGCGCCGCCGTATCGGGTAGCATCCGCCGCGACAGCGTCACAAAGGCCGTCGCCTCGCCGTCCTCGCGGGCGATCACTTCAGCCACGAAGCGCAGGTTCAGCGCGCGCAGGAGCGGCCCAAGCGGCCCATGGCGGCGAAAGCTGAGCAGCCCCTCAACAGCGAGCCTGAGCCGCGAGCCTGCCATCACCTCGACCAGACCCAGGCGTTCGAGACGGCGCCCGAGGAGAAACAGGTCGTGCCCCTCCAGACCAAAGCGCGCGGCGATCTCGTGTTGGGGGATGCCGTCGCGCAACAGCAAAAAGACATGAAACGCCGAAGGATCCGCCGCCAGAGCCGCCTCGGTCTCCAGCGGCAGATAGCTGGCGCGCTCGCGGATGCGCTCGGCCCGGCCCAGCACATCATCGAGCGTCAGATCGAGAGCGGCACAGATCGCTTGCAGGCGGCTCAGCTTGCAATCGCCCTCGGCAAACAGCCGCTTGATCGTGGGCTCGGAGACACTGAGACGGGCCGCAAGATCGGCGTAGGTCAGGGAACGCGCGCGCAGCACGTGGCGCAGGACCGCGAAGATATCGCCGCGCATGGGGGCCTCCGATACTGGGGAGCACGATCGAGTATCGAAAATTGATACCCAGAGGGCGAGATCTCGGCAACAGGGATCGAATTGCGTGAGGGTGGCTGGGCAACAACCCGGAGACACCGCCATGATGCTCAAAACCGCGCTCGCGCTTGCCCTCACGACCAGCCTCGCCAGCGCCGATCAGGCCTGGACGCTGTCCGGCTTTGAAATGCCCGAGTCCGTCCTGCACGATCCCGCCCGCGCCCGCCTGATCGTGAGCAACATCGTCGGCCATCCAGGCGCTGTCGATGGCGATGGCTATCTGTCGCTGCTCTCGCTGGATGGGCGCGTGCTGGAGCGGGTCTGGGCCAGCGGTCTCGATGCGCCCAAGGGCATGGCGCTGATCGGGGATCGGCTGCTGGTTGCCGATCTGAGCAAGCTGCGGGTGCTCGATGCCGAGACCGGGGCGCTCTTGCACACGCTCACCCCTGAGGGCGCGGTGTTTCTCAACGACATCACCAGCGACGGCACGCGCGCCTACATCAGCGATTTCCTGGCCGGGCAGGTCTGGCGCTATTTTGATGGGCGGATGGAGCCGATCCTAGAGAGCACCGCACTCGCCCACCCCAACGGCTTGTTCTGGGACGAGACGCTGGATGGCGGGCGGCTGATCGTCGGCTCCTGGGGGCGCGGTATGCGTGCCGATTTCACCACCGAGACGCCGGGCGATCTGCTGGCGGTCGATGTCGAGAGCGGTATGATCGAGGTGCTGGCGTCTGGCTTGGGCAATCTCGATGGCATCGTGCGCATGGGCTCTGTGCTCGCGGTCAGCGATTGGGTGAGCGGGGCGGTGCATCTGGTCTCTGAGGACGGCATCGAGACCCTGGGCGCCTGGCCCACCGGTCTCGCCGATATCGGTGGCGCGGGAGAGACGCTCTATCTGCCGCACATGCTGGAGGGGCGGGTCGAGGCCATCGTCTTGGAGTGAGGCTACTACCTCACTCGCTGAGCGGATCGGCGGCCGGCTTCTCCCGGCCCTCGGCACGGATCAGCCACAGATTGCGCCCGTAGACGGCAAACCCAAACGCCTGGGCCAGGATGATGACGATGTCCTGGCGGAGCACGCCATAGCCGAGCAACATCGCCGCCCCCACCAGCGACAGCCACCAAAACACAGGCGGCACCACCGAGCGCCGCGCCCGCTCAGACGCGATCCACTGCACCACCATGCGGCTCATGAACACGGCTTGGGCCGCAAGGCCAAAGAGCGCCAGCCACACCCCAGCCCAGCTATCGACCAGGAGCACACCCTGGAGCCACGCCCCCATCAGGGTGAGGGGGGACGTTCGCCCGGGCTAGCGGGATCTTGGTGGACGATCTCCGGGCGCCGGCGCCGGTGCAATAGCCACCAGACGCCGAACAGATCGGTTACCCCGACCAGTGCGCGCCCGAGGTTGGTGTATTTGGAAACCCCGGTCTCGCGCGCGCGGTGCCCGACGTCGATGCGTTCGATCTCGTAGCCCTCGCGCCTGACCAGGGCTGGCAGGTAGCGGTGCAGGTGATCGAAGAACGGCAGCGCCAGGAACACCTCGCGCGGGAAGGCTTTGAGGCCGCAGCCGCTGTCGCGGGTGTCGTCGTGGAGGAGGCGCGCCCGTAGCGCATTGGCGGCGCGCGAGGCCAGGCGTTTGGAGGCGCTGTCCTGGCGCGCGCGGCGCTGGCCGGCGACGAGGCCAAGGCGCGGGTTGGTGCCGTCGAGGAGCGGGCGCACCAGGCGCGGGATTTCCTCGGGCGGGTTTTGATTGTCGCCGTCGATGGTGCAGACAATGGGCGCACGTGCGGCAAGCACGCCCGAGCGCACAGCAGCCGATTGGCCGCAGGGGCGGGCATGGCGAACCTCGCGCAGCCAGGGGAACTCGGCGCGAAGGGCTGCGATGCACTCGGCGGTGGCATCTGTCGAGCCGTCGTTGACGAAGATCGCCTCGAAGGGGGCGAGCGCGGCACAGGCGCTGGCGATGGCGCGGGCCATGGGCTCGACGGCGGCGGCCTCGTTCAGCATGGGCGCGACGATGGTAAAACGCGGCGTGGTGATGGTGGGAAGGCGTGCCGGTGGCGCGTGCAGATCCGTCACCCGTGCGGTGGGCGCCTGTTTGGCGGTTGTCGGCAGTGGGACGATCTCGGTCATGGCGCTCATGGGCTTATACTTTAATAAGGAGTAAAGCATGCGCCGGGCCGTTGGGACAAGGTTGGGGCTGGGTCTGCCTGGCACTTGAGCGCGTGGCGTGACGTCTTATCCACAGCGGTTACACCCCGGGCCGCCGTTCTCAGCGCGCCGCGCCATCGGGCCGGCTGTGTGGTGGTGTCAGGCTCGCGGCGGGTTGGAACGGTTTGCGGTGTGGTGGGCGTTGGCGTTGGGCCAAGGGATGGCCTCAGTCTTCGCAAGGCCCCCAGCGCGGGTCGGTGCTGGTGACAAGACGTGCGGTCTCGGTCTTGCCGCGGTTGTAGTTGAAGTAGGTCAGGCGCGCGCGCTCGATCAGGGTGGGTGGGCTTTGCCAGTGCTCGGCCAACAGAGGACGCCAGCGATCTTCTAGGAGGACCAGCGCGCCGGGGCGCTCAGTCAGGGCGCGTGCGGCTTCCTCCGGCGTTGCAAGATGGGTGCGGGTGGCGGTGTGGAACACCAGACTGGGTTCGCGGTAGCCGGCGGAGATCAGTGGCCCGTCGGCGCAGGCTTGCCAGGGTTGGGCCAGCGCTGCGGCACGGGCACTGGGAAAAGCGGTGTCGAGCGCGGGCAGGGCATGGCCCAGCACACCGGTGTAGAGCGCGCCGGCTGCGATGAGGCTGGCGCCGATCTGGGGTAGGGCTTTGCCGTGGCGTGCGGCAAGGGCGGCCAGCGCTAGTGCGGCCGCGGCAATGGGGGCGATGAGGAGCAGCGCCAGTGGCAGGCGCGCCTCCAGCACGAGTGGCAGCACCAACATGGCCACGAGCAGCAGAGCGCCCGGCAGTGCCACCAGCCAGGCCGCTACAATGCGCAGTGTTCGTGACGGGGGCGGGCGTTCGGGGGCAAGCGCCCAGGCCGCGATCAGTGCCAGCAGCGCAGGATAAAGCGGCAGGACGTAGTGGGGCAGTTTGGTTGGCACCGCTTCGAGGACTAACCAGAATGGGATGACCCATGCCGCCAGTGCTATCACCATGAGGCGGTGGCGCTCAGTCCAGAGCCAGGGGGCTGCTGTGACCAAAAGCGCCGCCCAGGGCCAGAGTGTGAGCCAAACCAGCGCCAGATAGAGCCCCGGCGGCCCCCAGTGCTTTTCCTGGCCCTCGGCCACCTTGCCGAGCAGATCGCGCCCGACGCTCTCAGCGAAAAAAGCGCCGTCCGAGACTTGCCAGATCGCCACCAGCCAGGGCGCGACCAGGGCGACCGTCAGGGCCAGTCCGGGGAGCGGCCTCAGCCGCGAGAGAGGCGGCGCGCGGCGGGTGAGGATCCAGAGGGTCACCAGGGCCAGTATGGCGATGGCGGGTACGATGGGGCCTTTGATCAGGATGGCAGCGGCAAGCGCCGTCCAGAGCGCCAGGGCCAGCGTGAGGGACGGGCGCGGTGCCTCGGTGACAAGACGGGCGACGGCGCCGAGGATGGCGACGCCTGTGGCCAGTAGGGCTGCGTCCGTCTTGGCGATATTGGCTTCGCCCGCGGCCAAGACCGTGGCGGGCAGCATCAGTCCTGCCAAAGTTGCCGCCTCAGCGCCGACCAGTGGGCGCACCGCCCAGCCGAGCAAGACCGCGGCCATGACCACGCCCAGCAGCGAGGGCAGGCGGTAGGCCCAGATCGGTGCTTCGGTGGCCCCGAACGGCAACGCCGCCGCCGCCTGCAGCCAATAGATGCCAACCGGTTTCTTCCAGCGCGGGCGGTCCTGGAAGCGGATGTCGATCAGATCGCCGCTCTCCAGCATCTGCTTGGAGGCTTGGACGAAACGGCCCTCGTCGCGGTCGGTGACGGGCAGGCTGGCGGTGCCGGGGATTAGGATAGCCAGCGCCAGCGCCGCTGTGACCAGCACACGCCGCCATGTTCGAGCCGCGACCCAAGCGAGCAGAGTGGCCAGCACCGTCTCGGCGCTTGCCAGGGCGGTACGGGCCATGGCTCGGGTGCCTTGGGGGTCAGTCGGCGGAGGGCGGGGCGACGGGCGCGCTCTCACCGCCATTCGCATCGGGCAGGGCGAAACCGCCGGCGCCGCCACCTTCTTCGGCGGCAGGCGGTACGATGCCCTCGGATGCCGGGGCGGGTAGATCGGGCAGGATGATGCCGTCCTCAGGCGCGCCCTGGACCTCATCGAGCACCGAGCGTCCCCCCGGATCGCCCCCGGCCAGGATCGCCAGCAAGATCGAGGTGGTCAGGAAGGCCGTCGCCAGCCCCCAGGTGATCTTGGCGGCGGGCGTGGTTTGGCTGCGCGTGCCGATGCTGCCGCCGCCGCCACCGCCGATGCCGAGCGCACCGCCTTCCGAGCGTTGCAGCAAGACCGCCGCGATGAGGCAGATCGCCAGGATCAGGTGTATGACGAGAATAACGTTTTGCATAGGGCGGAGGTCCGTGCGCTCGGCGATCAGGGGGCGATCAGGGATTGGGCGGGTTCTAGTCGCTTGGCGCGCGGCTGTCGAGGGCTGGAGGGGTTTGGCCGCTCACGCCGCCGAAATGCCGCCGTTGACGCTGATTGCTTGGCCGGTGATTTTCGCCGCCGCGGGCGAGGCGAGAAAGACGGCGAGTGCTGCCAGGTCTTCGGGGGTGGTCGGGCCGAGGGCGGCCATCGCGCGCGCCTTGGTGAACAGCTTGGCCGAAAACCGGCCCGGCACCATCAGGCGTTCGGTGAGCGGGGTGCCCTCGACCAGCGAGGGGGTGAGCACGTTGGCGCGGATGCCGTCGCGCCGGCCTTCGATGGCCAGACCGCGGGCGAATTGCACGATGGCGGCCATGTTGGCGCCGATGACCGTCTCGCCGGGCGTGGCGATCTTGGCCGCATCGGAGGCGACCAGCAACACCGCACCGCCGCCTTGGGCGCGCATGGGCTCGATGACGGCGCGCGCGCTCAGCAACACCGGGGTCAGGTCTTCGGCGATGGTGGCGGCGATGTCGTCGAGGGACTGGCGGTGGAGGAGTTCGGGCAGGCGATTGCCGCCCAGGCTGATGAACGCCACATCGATGCCGCCGAGATCGGCGACGATGGCCTCGCACGTGGCGGCGACGGCGGCTGGATCACGGCAATCGGCGGCGTAGAAACGGGCGTTGGCGATGGCTTGGGCCGCGGCTTGGCCGCGCTTGGCGTTGCGCCCGACCAAGGCCACCTGCGCGCCGATCTCGGCAAAGGCGCGCGCGGCGGCAAGGCCGATCCCCGATGTGCCGCCAAAGAGGGCGATGCGGGCGTCGGAGAGGGCAGGGGCGTGCATGGGCGGGCCTTTGAGGTTCGCGGTTGGGGCCAGCTTAAGCGCTGCGAGCCCGATCGCCAACAGAAGGCCCTCAGCCGCGCCCGCGCACCACCCCCGGCAACCAGCCCCCCGCCATGCGCGCAGCCCGTGCGGCCATGCTGGCCTGGATGCCCGCCTCGTCCTCGCGCAGATCCGCCAGACGAGAAAATCCCGTCGCCGGCGCTAAGGCGACGGTGCCCACCACCTCGGTGCCCTCGTACTCCAGATGCGCACCCGCCTTGGTGGCAATGCGGATCATGGGCTGGTTCTCCCGCGTGGTCATGACGATGAGGCGGGCGCAGCCGCGATTGCGTGCCCGGCGCAGGACATGGTCGAGCAGCGCCTGCCCGATGCCCTTGCTGCGGTAGTCGGGCTCGACAGTGAAGGCCGCCTCGCCGGTCTCGCCGTCGGTGTAAAGTTCGCTCACGCCCCGCAGGATGCCGTCGCGAAACCAGCCGATGACCTCACCCCCGCTGCCCAGCGCCAGGCTGGCGCGCTCAGTGAAGGCAGCGTGGTTCATCGGGCGCAAAAAGCGGCGCCTGATACAGGGCTCGGGCAAGCGTTCCCAGTGGCTGACCAGCGCCTCGCCCTCATAGGGCGC
>JBCDHK010000104.1:0-10692 GCA_038750185.1 Pseudomonadota bacterium | reverse complement strand
CCGTTCATCACCGCCACGCAGGAAGGCCCCAAGCACCTGCAGGTCGACATCACCCGCACCAAGTTCGAGCAGGTCTGCGCCGACCTCTTCGACCGCCTCAAGGGCCCCGTCCAGCAGGCGATGAAGGACGCCGGCCTCTCGGCTGCCGACATCGACGAGGTGGTGCTGGTGGGCGGCATGACGCGCATGCCCAAGGTCACTGAGGCCGTCAAACAGTTCTTCGGCAAAGAGCCGCACAAGGGCGTCAACCCCGATGAGGTCGTGGCCATGGGGGCGGCGATCCAGGCCGGTGTGCTCCAGGGCGATGTCAAGGACGTGGTGCTGCTCGACGTCACGCCGCTCTCGCTCGGCATCGAGACGCTGGGCGGGGTGTTCACCCGCCTCATCGACCGCAACACCACGATCCCGACCAAGAAATCCCAGGTGTTCTCCACCGCCGACGACAACCAGTCGGCCGTGACCATCCGCGTCTTCCAAGGCGAGCGCGAGATGGCCATCGACAACAAACTGCTCGGCCAGTTCAATCTGGAGGACATCCCGCCCGCCCCGCGCGGCATGCCCCAGATCGAAGTGACCTTCGACATCGACGCCAACGGCATCGTCAACGTCTCGGCGCGCGACAAGGGCACGGGCAAGGAGCAGAAGATCACCATCCAGGCCTCGGGCGGGCTCTCGGACGGCGATATCGAGCGCATGGTCAAAGAGGCTGAGGAAAACGCCGAGGCCGACAAGCGCCGCAAAGCGCTGGTCGAAGCGCGCAACACCGCCGAGAGCTTGGTGCACTCGACCGAGAAGTCGCTGAAAGAGCACGGCGATAAGGTCGATGCCGAGACCAAGACCGCCATCGAGGCCGCCATGGGCGATCTGCGCACCGCCTTGGAGGGCGAGGACGCCGAGGCGATCCAGGCCAAGTCGCAGGCCCTGGCCGAGGCATCGATGAAGCTTGGCGAGGCAATCTACAAGGCCGAGGCCGAGAAAGCCGAAGCCTCGGGTGCCGGCGAGGAGGCCGAGCCTGCCACTGCCAAGGACGACGATGTGGTCGACGCCGAGTTCGAGGAACTCAACGACGAAGACCGCAAGAAGCACGGCTGAGGGCGCCCGCCCCATGGCCGCGCCAGAGGCCGCAACGCTGGCCTACCCCGCCGCCACGGTCGAGCCGCCGTTTGGCACCTACGCCCTGCCGCCCCTCGTCGAGCGCTTGCGCCAGACGGGTGGGCGGCTCGGCACGGGGGCCTTGGCGCGCCGCGCGGCTTCGGCAATCCGGCGGGTCTGTCTGGCGGGGCGCGACGGGCCGTTCGATGTCTCGCCGTTTCCAGGCCAGAACCTGCGCCTCAACCCGCGTGATAACCTCTGCGAAAAGCGTGTCTTCGCCGCGCCCCAGTTTTGGGATGCAGCCGAGCGCGCCATGCTTGCCCAGGCCATGCACGAGAGCGAGGCGCCGTTTCACTTTGTCGATGCTGGCGCCAATGTCGGGCTCTACACTCTAGCGCTGCGCGCAGAGGGCCCGCTCAAGGCACTGGCCATCGAGCCCGATCCGGAAAACCTGCGCCGCCTGCACATCAACCTCGCCGCCTCCGGTGCAGCCGAGGTCGCCGTGGCGCCGGTTGCGCTCTCGTCCAAACCGGGGCGGGCCAGTCTCGCACCAAGCGCCAATCGCGGTGAAACCGCCGTGGCCCCTGGCACCGACATCCCCACCCTACCGCTCCTCGATCTGATCCATCAGGCGGGCCTGACCCGCATCGATGCGCTCAAGATCGACATCGAAGGCGCCGAGGCCCCAGTGCTCGCCGCCTTCCTGCGCGACGCCCCGCGCGCGCTCCATCCCAAACGCGTGGTGATCGAGGCCCAGCGCGGCGCGCGCCCTGCCGCGCTGGACCTTCTGACCCGTGCCGGCTACCTCATCATCCATCGCACCCGTCTAAACGCCATCCTCACCGCCCCCGAGCGCGGCCCAACCCTGTGAGCATCCCCCATGGCGAAGCGTGATTTCTACGAGACCCTGGGCGTCGCCAAAGGCGCCTCCGCCGATGACCTGCGCAAAGCCTACAAGCGCAAGGTCCGCCAACTGCACCCCGATCAAAACCAGGACGACCCCAACGCCGAGGCGCGCTTCAAAGAGGTCAACGAGGCCTACGACATCCTGAAGGACCCGGAGAAAAAGGCCGCCTACGATCAATTCGGCCACGCCGCCTTCGAACAAGGCACCGGCGCCAGCGCAGGCGCGGGCGGGCAGGGCGATTTCTCCTCGGCGTTCTCGGATGTGTTCGAGGACTTGTTTGGCGAGTTCATGGGCGGGCGCGGCCAGCGCCGCTCGGGCGTCCAACGCGGCGCGGATCTGCGCTACAATCTCGCCGTCACGCTGGAAGAGGCGTTTGAGGGCAAGAGTCAGACCATCACCGTCCCGGGCTCCGTGGTCTGTGAGGCGTGCAACGGCACCGGCTCCGAGGGCGGCGCACCTCCCCAAACCTGCCCCACCTGCGGCGGCCACGGCAAAGTGCGCGCCCAGCAGGGTTTTTTCACCATCGAGCGCACCTGCCCCACCTGCGGCGGGCGTGGCAAGGTGGTGAAAAACCCCTGTAAAGTCTGCCAGGGCACGGGCTTTGTGCGCCGCGACCGCACGCTCAACGTCGATATTCCGGCAGGCGTCGACACCGGCACGCGCATCCGCCTCTCGGGCGAGGGCGAAGCGGGGCCGCGCGGCGGGCCGGCGGGCGATCTCTATATCTTCGTCGAGGTCCGCCCCCACGCCCTCTTCGAGCGCGACCGCCTCGATCTCTACTGCCGGATCCCCATGCCCATGACCACCGCAGCCCTCGGCGGCGAGTTGGAGGCACCGCTGCTCGATGGCGGGCGCACCCGGGTCAAAGTCCCCGCCGGCGTGCAAAACGGCAAACGGCTGCGCCTGCGCGGCAAGGGCATGCCGGCGCTGCAACGCCCGGGCCAGGTGGGCGATCTCTACATCGAGCTTCAGGTCGAGACCCCGGTCAACCTGACCCCACGCCAAAAGGAACTCCTGCGCGAGTTTGAGGCCGAAGCGGCCAACAACAGCCCCGAATCCAGCGATTTCTTCTCCAAGGTCAAGTCGTTCTGGGACAGCATGACCGGCTGACCCACCCGGGCACCCACCAGCCCGTCAATTAACCAGATAAACCTGAGGCGTCTTGCCGCGCCTCCGATTGCCGTTGCGAGTAGACGCAAGGCAGCCTTGCATCACATGCAGTTTTGGGTGGCGCACGGCGCATTCTGACAGGGGTGGCGACATGGAGGAAACGATCCCGGTGGCCGTCACCGGCGTTTCAGGGCGCATGGGGCGCATGGTCGTGGCGGCCATCGAGGAAAATCCGCAAACCCATCTCAGCGGTGCGCTGGTGCGCGAGGGCCACCCTTGGGCCGGGCGCGATCTCGGCACGGCACTGGGTGGGGCGGCCTCGGGCCTCACCATCGAGAGCGATCCCTTGCCGGTCTTTGCCCGCGCGCGCGCAGTGATCGATTTCACAAGCCCCGAGGCGACCACGGCCTTTGCCGCTCTGGCCGCCCAAGCACGCTTGATCCATGTGATTGGCACGACTGGATTTTCCCAGGATCACTTAGACGCTTTGGCCGCCGCCGCCCGCCATGCGACGCTGGTGCGCGCTGGAAACTTCTCCCTCGGCGTCAATCTGTTGACCGCCCTCACCCGCCGCGTCGCCGCAGCCCTCGATGCCGATTTCGACATCGAAATCGTCGAGACCCACCACCGCCACAAGCGCGATGCGCCCTCGGGCACGGCCTTGATGTTGGGCGAAGCCGCCGCCGCGGGGCGCGGCACCACCCTCGCCCAAGCTGGCGAGCGCGCGCGCGACGGCATCGGCCAGCGTGCCCCTGGCGCCATCGGCCTGGCTGCCCTCAGAGGCGGCGATGTGGTCGGCGAACACGACGTCATCTTCGCTGGTGCTGGCGAGCGCGTCGTCCTGCGCCATATGGCATCCGATAGGGCCATTTTCGCGCGCGGTGCGGTGAAAGCCGCACTTTGGGGGCGAAACCGTGGCCCGGGAGACTACGACATGCTTGCGGTGCTCGGTCTGGACTGAACCTCAGCCGACCGGGCCCTCATGTTTGGCAGGGCTGGCCTCAGCAGCCCGGATGGAGAGACGATGACGCCCGAGCGCGCCAAAATCGTGCACCTGCTCAAGCTCTGCGTCGGCGCGGACAGCGTCGAAGACCTGAGCGCATGGCAGCAGACGCGCGCGGCCCGGCGTGGTCCTGGCGCGGCGCCGGTGCATGTGACGCGCATGTGGCCGCGCCGCAGCGCCGAAATCCTGGCCGGCGGCTCGATCTACTGGGTGATCCGCGGCAACCTCATGGTGCGCCAGCGCATCACCGATTTGCAGCCCATCGCGGGCACCGACGGCATCACACGCTGCACCATCGTGCTCGACCCGACACTCGTGCGCACCGAAATCCGCCCGCGCAAGCCCTTTCAGGGTTGGCGCTATCTCGACGCCGCCGACGCGCCCGCCGATCTCGGCGCGACCGACCCCGACACCGCACTGCCCCAGGAATTGCAGGCCGCACTCGCAGAGTTCGGCCTTTTGGAGAAACGCTGACATGACCCAGGCAGACATCCGTCTGGCCGATCTGCTCGACCCGGTGCGCGACCGCGCGGTTGGAGACTTGCTCCAAGCGCTCGCCGCGGCGCTGGAGTTGCCACGCACTGCCGTCAATGTCGAACCCATTGCGCGCGATGCCCGGGGCCGGGTGCGCCGCGAGGGGGCGCTGGCGCTACCCCAGCGGGCCGATCTGGCGCTCGTCGAGGGCGGCCACACGCGCCTGCGCCGCATCGAGAGCGACCGGGCGCTGGCGTTCGAGCCGCTTTGCCTTGTCGCTGAGGGCGGCTTTACCACGGTGGTGAGCCCTTTTCGCTGGGAAGCGGCGACGTTGCGCTTGGAGATGCCGCGTGCCGAGCCCGATTGGCGTCCGTTGCGGCGGTGGTATCTGGAGTGGTTCCAGAGCCGCTTTGCCGATGTCGCGCCTGATCTCGAAGGTGCTGTGCATGGCCTCGACGGCCCCCATGTCAATACACAGGGGTACCGGTTTACGGTCGATTTCGGCTCGGCGCCTGTGGCGGCGTTTTCGGCGCTGATCGAGGCAGTGGCTGAGACCGGCTGTCTGCGCATGGTTGTCGGCAAAGACGCCTGAGGGCGTGCGGCGGTCATTGCGCGGCCTTTAGGCGGTGTAGGTCGGCCAGGGTATCGACGTCGTTGAGCGTCGCTGCCAACGCGACTGTTAGCCCGGCCATACTGGTGCGTGTATCGGCCAGGGTGTGGGGGCTCGACCAGCGCACGCCCTTGAACAGCCCCGCGGGGGCCGCTTTGCCGCCGTGGCGCAGCCCGATGGCCCAGTACCCGCCATCGTCTGCCGGGCCTAGCACGGCGTCGTGGCCTTGGAGCAGTGCAAAACACTGCGCCAGGTGCTGGGGCGTGATGCCCGGAATATCCGAGCCGATCACCAGCACTGGCCCGCGTCTCGCGTCTCGCGCCATCCTTGGGCGCGTGCCGAGACCCGTTCCCAAGCTGGTCTCCAGCCCCGTCTCCCGGCCCATCCCCCAGCACGTCCATTGTGTTAGCGCGCGTGCCATGCGCTGGCCCAGATCGCCTGGGCCTTGTGGCTGGCGTGTCAGGCCGGTGGGCATGCCAGGCCATCCCTTGGCGCCCACAGCCGTATCGGGCGCCACGGCGAGCACCGTTTGCCAGCGCCGGTCGCGCGCGAGGCGGCGCAA
Organism: Pseudomonadota bacterium; assembly: GCA_038750185.1. Taxonomy (GTDB): domain Bacteria; phylum Pseudomonadota; class Alphaproteobacteria; order Rhodobacterales; family Rhodobacteraceae; genus Thermohalobaculum. Next base: position 4,934 of record JBCDHK010000104.1, on the reverse strand, counting down.
CAGCCGCGCCGTTTGATGACGATACCACCAGACGGCATCGATGACGCCAATCTCGGCGGCAAGGCGCGTCTTGACCCGGCCTGGGCGCGCCTGTTTGACAAACACCACCAGCCGTCTGCGGGGCACGGCCCGCCGCCGCTGCCGTGTAGTCTGCCGTCGGCGGTGGCAGGTACGCGCACCCTGCCTTGTGTGCTGCTCCATGCACTCCCGTGTCACCTGTTTATGGCACTCCAACTGTAAACAAAAGCTTACATAGAGCACTCCCCGCTCTCGGCAATCGCCAATCGCTTGCGCGCTGCCACCGACCGCGGTGTAATGGCGCCCACCCCTGCAGAGGAGCGCCAGCCCATGTCTCGGATCTTTCGCCTCGACACCGACGCCGACGGCATCGCCACCATCGTCTGGGACCTGCCCGACGCCTCGATGAACGTCCTGACCGAAGCGGGTCTGCGCGAACTCGACGCCCATGTCGATACCGTGCTGGCCGACGATCACATCCGCGGGGCGATCCTCACCTCGGCCAAGCGCGACTTCGCCGGCGGCATGGACCTCTCGGTTCTTGCCAGCCTGAAAGCGCGCGCCGAAGCCGAGGCCGCAGGCGGCGCCAATCCTGCCGAGACGCTGTTTGGCTTTGTCCAGGCCGTGCATGCGGTCTTGCGCAAGATCGAGCGTGGCGGCGCCGATCCCAAGACGCTCAAAGGGGGAAAACCGTTCGTCTGGGCCGCGCCGGGCACGGCGGTCGGCATCGGCTTGGAGCTGGGTCTGGCCTGCCATCACCGCATCGCCGCCGACCGCGCCGAGGCGCGCATCGGTCTGCCCGAGATCAAGGTCGGGCTGTTTCCGGGTGCCGGCGGCACGACGCGGCTGTTGCGCATGATCGGCCTCCTGCCCGCAGCGCCGTATCTCTTGGAGGGGCGCACCGTCGCGCCCGCCAAGGCCAAGGCGGCAGGGCTGATCGATGCCGTCACCGCGCCCGAGGCCCTGCTCGATAAGGCCCGCGCCTGGATCCTGGCGGCAGAGGAGGGCGCGGCGGTCAAACCCTGGGAGCGCAAGGGCTACCAGATCCCCGGCGGTGCGCCCTATACCCGTGCCGGCTTTGAGACGTTTCTCGGCGCCGTCGCCATGGTGCACGGGCGCACGCAGGGCTGTTATCCGGCAGCCAAGGCCATGCTGGCGGCGCTCTATGAGGGGGCGCTGGTGCCCTTTGACACGGCGCTGCGCATCGAGGCGCGCCGCTTTGTCTCGGTGTTGCTCGATCCCACTGCCGAGGCGATGATCCGCACGCTGTTTCTCGCCAAACAGGCGCTGGAGAAGGGCGCCGCCCGCCCCAAGGCCGAGCCGGACGCGCGCGTGAAGCGCCTCGGTGTGCTCGGCGCTGGCATGATGGGCGCAGGGATTGCCCATGCCGCCGCCACGGCTGGCATCGAGGTTGTGCTGCTCGATCGCGACCGCGAGGCGGCTAAGAAGGGCTTGGCGCGCATCGCGGCCATACTGGACGAGGGCGTCAAGAAAAAGCGCGTCACGCCCGAGGCACGCGAGGCGGCCCTTGCCCGCGTGCAGGCCGGGGACGGCTATGCGGCCCTCGCCGATACCGATCTGGTGATCGAGGCGGTGTTCGAGGATCCCGCCCTCAAAGCCCAGGTCACCGCCCGTGCCGGAGAGCATCTCGGGCCAAAGACGATCCTGGCCACCAACACCTCGACCCTGCCGATCACCGATCTGGCCGCCGCCAGCCCCGATCCGGCGCGCTATATCGGCATCCACTTCTTCTCGCCCGTCCACAAGATGAACCTGGTCGAGATCATCAAAGGCCGCGCGACCGGCCCCGCGGCGCTCGCCAAAGCGCTCGATTTCGTGCGCCAGATCAAGAAGACGCCGATCGTGGTCAACGATGCCCGCTTCTTCTACGCCAACCGCTGCATCATCCCTTATGTCAACGAGGGGCTGATCCTGGTCAGCGAGGGCGTCGCGCCGGCCCTAATCGAGAACGCCGCGCGCGCCATGGGCATGCCCGTCGGCCCCTTGCAGCTGATCGACGAGACCTCGCTGGAGTTGGGCCTCTCGATCCAGCAGGCGACAGCGGCGGCGATGGGGGCGGCTTACACGCGCTCGGGCGCCGACGAGGTGCTGGAGCGGCTGGTGGGCGAGGGCCGTCTTGGGCGCAAAGCGGGCGCTGGGCTCTACGACTACGACGCCCGCGGCAAACGCAGCGGGCTTTGGCCCGGGCTCGCCGCGATCTGGGCGCCCCTGGCCGTCCAGCCCCTGGTCGAGCGTGTCCAGGACCGGTTACGCTTTATCCAGGCGCTGGAGGCGGTGCGCGCCTTGGAGGAGGGCGTGCTGGAGGACGTGCGCGCGGGCGATGTGGGGGCGATCCTGGGCTGGGGCTTCATGCCGTGGTCGGGCGGGCCGTTCTCCTGGATCGACCGCCTCAGCGCCGCCGAAGCTCTGACCCGCGCCGAGCGCCTGGCCCAAGATCACGGCGCACGCTTTGCCCCGCCCGAGGCTCTGCGCCGCATGGCGTCCACGGGGGCGCGTTTTTACCCGCTGCCTGCCCAAGAGGCTGCGTGAGCCCATGCCCGCGCCCATTTTGATCTATGCCGAAGAAGCACACGAGATCGCCGCCCGCCTCACGCCGCGCTTTAGCGAGGAGCGGTTTCTCCCGATCACCGCGCCGGACGGTCTTGCCGCCGCGCTCAGCGAAAACCCCGAGATCGCCTTTACCATCAAGTCGGAGACGCTCGCCCCGCCGGGCCATGCCGAGATCGCCGCCCATGCGTCGCTCCGTTGGATTCAGGTGGGCGGCTCGGGCTACGAACATCTGGGGGATTGGCCCCGCGCGCGCCTCAGCGTGACCAACTGCCTGGGGCTCCTGGCGCCGTTTCTGGCCGAGAGTTGTCTTGGGGCCATGCTCGCCCTCAATCACAATCTGATCCGCTATCGCGATCAGCAGCGCGCGCGGCATTGGCAGGGTCACGGCTTTCGCCCTCTTGCGGGGCAGACGCTCTTGATCGTGGGGGCTGGTGCCATTGGCGGCGAACTGGCTCGCCGGGCGGCAGCGCTGGGGATGCGCGTGATCGCAATTCGGCGCTCGGACACCCCGGTCGAGGGCGCGGCTGAGACCCTCCCGCCCGAGGCGCTCCAGGGCGCGCTGGCCGAGGCCGATATCGTCAGCGTGCATCTGCGCCTGACGGCGGAGACCGAGGGGCTGTTCGATGCCCAGATGTTTGCGCGCATGAAGTCGGGGGCGCTGTTTCTCAATACCGCGCGTGGGGGTCATGTGGTCGAGGCCGATCTGGCGGCGGCGCTGGCTAGCGGGCGGCTGCGCGGGGCCTATCTCGATGTCTTTGCGCGCGAGCCGCTGCCTCCCGACAGCCCGCTTTGGGATGAGGAGCGCCTGTTGATCAGCCCCCACCACTCCGATGCCGCGCTCGATTGGGTTGAGCGCTTTACCGACTTCTTTGCCGATAATCTGGCGCGCTGGCGCGCGGGCGAGACGCTGGTCAATCGCGCGGGCTAGAGCGCGTCGCGGAAGCGTTGGCGCACACGCAACGCTGTAGGCTGTTGTTTCTGCGAGATTTCCGAGCCAGTCGGTGTGCCCACCTCCTTTGAAATCGCTCTATAGCACTCTGCGCAAACGTTGGTTTACGCACACTGCTATAGGCTGTTGTTTCTGCGCGATTTCCAAGCCAGTCGGTGTGCCCACCTCCTTTGAAATCGCTCTAAACCCGGAACCAGCCCTCAAAAACTGCGCCGCAGGCTGCGCGAGACGCCGGGATCGCGGCGCGAGGCTGTCCTTGGCGATGGTTTGCGGCTCACTTTGGGCTTGACTGGATAGTAGGGCTTGGGGGCGGCTTTTTTCTTGGCGTGGTGTCTAGGCTTGGGGGCGTGGTGTTTAGTCTTGGGGGCGTGGTGCTTGGCTCTGTGCCCCTTTTTATCCTTGAAATGATGGCCCTTTTTGGCGTGGCGGTGGTGCTTTTTGCCGTGGTGGTGGCCCTTGAATTTACCGTGTTTTCTGGGCGCTTTATCAATGATCACCACTGATCCGGAAAACCCGAACGAGGGCGGCGCGTAATACGGGTCGGGCGCGTAGTAGTAAGGATCGGGACCCAGTGCGTGTCCCGGTGCACCGCCATCGAGGTAGGGGTCATAGTAAAACGGATCGGCAAACCCCACCGGCTGGCACGCACACAACACCCCCGCAACCAGCACCAGCAGCGCCCTCAAAGCCCGCGCCGCCACTGCTCCAGACCAAGCCCCACACCAAACCATCGCCACATCCCTCTCTTTGTCGACGCCTCCGTTCAACGGGGGCGGGAGGCGCTTCCGTCATATCAACTTCGGCCGGTGTAGCCCAGCCTGGTGCGCCAGCCTCACAGTGGTGCGTTGGGCATCCCCCTATAGCCCCCCGTTACCCCCCCATCGACGCCGCGCTGGCATCGCAGGCGCGCGCGCCAAGTCTTGCCCAGCAAGAAGACCTGAGAGCAGTGGCACGCCAAAGTTGCAGTGCAACCAGACTAAAGCAATCACCTATAAAAGCGTCACAAACCACCCGGAAAATTGCAGCAAATTGAAACACAATTTAAGTGAATTGCATCCAGCTCATAAAATATGCTAGCGATTCCAGTGTGGGATGCAATGCTGTTTGGGGGTGGGTGTTATGGCCAACTTTACACAAAACGATGCCGTGCTCGTGTCCGGTGTGCTGACCTTGGAAGGCACCCAAAACGACGATACCTTCACCATCACCAACAGCTTTTTCGCCAATGGCGTACCACCAGGGCTGATCGAGGGCTTGGGCGGGTTTGACCGGCTGATCCTGAACGCAGCCGGGCTCAGCGATGTCACCATCAGCGGCATCGAAGCGACCGATTTCAACAACACCGGCACCAACACCATCGACGCCGCCCAGATCGCCAATCTGGGCACCATCGGCT
>JBCDHK010000103.1:0-10695 GCA_038750185.1 Pseudomonadota bacterium | reverse complement strand
TTCGTGACCGCGGCCCCAACGATCCGTGCCGCGCGCCGCCATGCCGAGCTGACAGCCAGTGGCGCAAACACCACCCTGGAGCGCGTGCTGAGCGAGATCGAAGCCCGCGATGCCCGCGATCGCACGCGCACCAGGGTGGTGTTTGCGCCACTGGCTGTCAGCTCGGCATGGCGGCGCGCGGCACGGATCGTTGGGGCCGCGGTCACGAACAGCTTGGCCTCGGCCTCAGGGCAGACCGCCGTGGCAATGTCGCGCCCATCGAGCACCGCACCACCCTTGCGCCGCGCAAACCGGCGCTGGAAATCGAGCAACGCAGCGCGCACCTCCGTCATCGCCGCTACTTGAGAGGCGGCCCGCGCGGCAATCGCCGAGCGCAGATCGGCGCGGGTCAGATCCTCGGGCGCGAGCGCGCGGGCAATCAGCACCGCCATGCGCTCGTTCAACGTGCCGCGCCCTTGATCGAGTGCCGCCTTGCCAACCGCGCGGTAGAGCAATCCGGTATCGAGATGGGCAAAGTCAAAGCGTGCTGCCAAGGCGCGCGCCAACGTGCCCTTGCCAGCGCCTGCCGGCCCGTCGATGGCAACAGTAAACTCCATGGGCGCTCTGATCCGCTATCATGTGGCATGGCCGTGTGTCAGCCTTGGATGCAAGGCAAACCCAAGCGGACTGGCGCGTCAAGCGGGGCACCGGGGCCTTTAGACATTCCGCAATCTGGAAGCGATGGCCGATTTTAGATGCGCTTCATAATTGATCACTACCGTGAACTGAGGCATTCTGTCGCTGAATTAGTGCACTCAAGGAACTATCACCATGCCAACCGACCGTCGTCGCGTCCTCGCCGCCGGACTAGCCGGTGCTGCTTATCTCGCAGCGCCTGCCATCGCGCGTGGTGCTACGCGCACTCTCGCCACATCGTCTTGGCTGCCGCCGGCGCACGTGGTGCCCAAGTTTGTGATCGCCAGTTGGGCCGAGGCCGTGGGGCGCGCCAGCGACGGCCGCTTAGCCGTCGATCTCCTCGACAAGCCGCTCGGACCGCCCCCCGCCCATCTCGAGATCGCTCGGGAGGGCCGTGCCGATATGGTCTATTCGCTGCATGGCTATTCCGGCCCGTCAGCCTTCCAGCGCGCGCGCATCGGACAGTTTTCTTTCCTGGGCGATTCGTTTGGGGCGTCGCCTGCCTTCTCACAGGTCTACGGGCAAGATCTCAACGCCGCCGATGAGCACGACGGCATCAAGTTGCTCACCCTGTTCCAGCATGGCCCTGGTGTGTTGTTCCTCAAGTCACGCCGCCTCGAACGCGCCAGCGATCTCAACGGTCTGCGTATTCGCAACTCCGGCGGGTACATCGCACAGCTGATGCAGCGCTTTGGGGCCGAGCCCGTTCCGCTCTCGCCCTTTGAGGTCGGCAACGCGCTGCGCGATGGCCGTATCGATGGCGTGGCCTTCCCTTATGAAGCGGTCACGTCGTTCGATTTCCTCGACGAGATCGTACAGATCGTCGAATTCCCGGGCGGCATCTACAACGCAACCTGGTTTCTCGGCATGAACGCCGCCACCTACGATAGCCTCGACGACCGCGACCGTGCCGCCATCGACAGCGTCGAGCGTGACATCCTGGCCGAGATCGCCGGCAAGGCCTGGGACATCGCCGATTTCGACGGCAAGGCCAAGTGCATGACACAGCGCGTCGAAATCACCCGCGCTTCCGACGACATGATCGCCGAACTCAAAACCGCTGCCGGTGCTGCTGAGGCCAACTGGCAGACCGAGATGGCCACGCAAGGCTTTGACGGTGGCGTAGCGTTGGAGCGCTTTCGCAAGCTGACCAGCGCGTCGACACTCTGATCGTGAGCGATTGACGCGCTGCTGCCACAGCTTGGTGCGTCAATTGCGGTAGAGCATATCCTGGTGGTTTGGCTGAGACGGGTCGAACCACCAGGCGCTTTGCTACTGGATCAATTTATCCAGACATTACGCTAGCTTGAGCAGCCCCTAAAAGAACGCCTGCAAGCCCGTCTGCGCGCGGCCCAGGATCAGGGCGTGGATGTCGTGGGTGCCCTCATAGGTGTTGACCGTCTCCAGGTTCAGCATGTGGCGCATCACCTGGTAGTCTTCCTGGATGCCGTTGCCCCCCAGCATATCACGCGCTGTGCGAGCCACCTCCAGCGCCTTGCCGCAGGAGTTGCGCTTGATGAGGGAGATGGTCTCGGGCGCAAGGCGGTCTTCTTCCATCAAACGCCCAGCGCGCAGCGCCCCTTGGAGCGCCAAGGCAATCTCGGTCTGCATATCGGCGAGCTTCTTTTGCACGAGCTGGTTTTGCGCCAAGGGCCGCCCGAACTGCTCGCGCTCCAGCGTGTAGCGCCGCGCAGCGTGCCAGCAGAATTCGGCCGCGCCCATCGCACCCCACGAGATGCCGTAGCGCGCCCGGTTGAGACAGCCAAACGGCCCCTTGAGCCCCTCGACACCCGGTAGGAGCGCGTCTTCCGAGACCTCCACCCCGTCCATCACGATCTCACCGGTGATCGAGGCACGCAGGCTGAGCTTGCCGCCGATCTTGGGGGCGGAGAGGCCCGGCGTGCCCTTCTCCAGCACAAAGCCGCGGATTTTGTCACCATGGGCTTCGGATTTGGCCCAGATCACAAAGACATCGGCAATCGGCGCGTTGGAGATCCACATCTTGGAGCCAGTGATCCGGTAGCCACCGTCGATCTTCTCGGCGCGGGTCTTCATGCCAGCGGGGTCCGAGCCCGCGTCCGGCTCGGTCAGTCCAAAGCAGCCGATTAACTCGCCGCGTGCCAGCCCTGGCAGATATTTCAGGCGCTGCGCCTCGGAGCCGTAGGCATGGATCGGATGCATCACCAGCGACGACTGCACCGACATCATCGAACGATAACCAGAATCGACACGCTCGATCTCGCGGGCCACCAGGCCATACCCGACATACCCCGCGCCCGCGCCGCCGTATTCCTCGGGGATCGTGACACCGAGCAGGCCAAGCGCGCCCATCTCCGCAAAGATCGCCGGGTCGGTCTTTTCCTCGCGAAACGCCTCGATCACGCGGGGCTGGAGCTTGTCCTGGGCATAGGCGGCTGCCGTATCGCGGATCAGACGCTCGTCTTCGGTCAATTGATCTTCGAGCAGAAACGGATCGTCCCAGGCAAAGGATGCGGTCGCGGCTTTTTTCACCGGTGTTGTGATGTTCATGGCAGCCTCCCTGGGGGTTGATGGCGAAGAGATACGCGCGCGCGGCCCCTGCTGCAAGCTGTTCGGCTGCGCCTGTCGGGGGCGTTCGCTCAAGGCGTGTGCTGGGGTGAGGGTATGCTGGACACATTTCCGAACAAAATTACAGAAATCTGCCACCTTCGCCATGCTCACGCCTAAATCGGCACTAGAGTATCACAGCGATGCGGTGCAACTCGTGGTTGACCCCAAGGGCTGAGCCGAGAGTGGGGCCCGCGAGGGCTACCCCAACCGCATCGTCGACGTGCAGGCTGGAGAGCATCGCCATCGCCCCTCCAACCCGCCAGAAGGCTGCCAGCCCGTTTGGGCCCGCGTGGTGAATAACGTGCGCCGACCGCAATGTCCGGTCCGGCAGAGCGTGGAGGACGAAGACGATGGACGACTTGGCCACCTCAGAGGCCGGCGCGGCGCTTAGCCAGGCTGCCCCCGGTCTCGATCTGCTCGCCAAGGGCGGCTTTGCGATCTGGGTGATCGCTGCGCTCTCGGTCGCGATGCTCGCCCTTGTCCTATGGAAGAGCTACCGGCTCTTCCGGCTTGGCGCTTGGGAGCGGGCCCGCGCCGAAAAGGCGATTGCCGCCTGGCAGTCGGGCCATGCCATGGGCGCTATCGACGCTGTTGAGCATCGCACCGGTGCGTGCGCCACGCTTGTCCACACTGCCATCACCGCGCTGGCCGATCCGCGTCTCAGCCCTGACGACGCCCGCGCCGAGGTAGCGCGCATCGGGCGGCGGCAGGTCTCGGACGCCCAAAGCGGGCTGCGTGGGCTTGAACTGATCGCCACCGTCGCGCCGCTGTTGGGGCTGTTTGGCACGGTGCTCGGCATGATCGCCGCCTTCCAGGCGCTGGAGAGCGCGGGCGCCCAGGCCGATCCGTCCACGCTGGCGGGCGGCATTTGGGAGGCGCTGCTCACCACGGCGGCTGGTATGGCGGTTGCGATCCCGGCTTCGGCGGCGCTGACGTGGTTTGAGGGCGTGATCGAGTCGCTGCGTTCAGACATGGAGGACATGGCGACGCGGCTCTTCACCACCCCAGTCGAACCACCGCTGGCCAGAGCGGCGGAGTAGGCGCCCGTGCCCGCGACCTCTGCCGATAGTCCCATCGTCTCCCTGGGCGCCGCGCGCCCGCGCCGGCGTGCGAGCCTGACGCCCATGGTCGATGTGGTGTTTTTGCTGTTGGTGTTTTTCATGCTGGCGGCACGCTTTGGCCTCGACAAGGCCATCGAGGTAATCCCGGCAGGCGGGGCCTCGGGCGCGCCCTATCAAGGGGCACCGCGCTATGTCACGGTGTCACCGGACGCGCTCAAGCTCAACGGCGTTACTCTGGCGCCCGAAGATCTGGCCGCCAAGCTGCGCCCGCTCATGCCCAATGATCAAGCCATAGTGATCGTTGCCGCGCGTGAGGGCGCGAGCTTGCAACAGGTCGTCAGCGTGTTGGATCGCTTGAGCACCGAGGGTTTCCCGCGGCTGGTATTGGCGGAGTGAGCACGATGAACTTTGGCCGCTCCGAAAGATACCGCCGTGTCGACAGCATCGTGCCGATGATCAACGTCGTGTTCTTGTTGATGATCTTCTTTTTGCTGACCGCCTCCATCGCCCCCCCTGCGCCGTTTGAGATCGAGACCCCCGAAAGCCGCGCCGAGTTGCGCGCTGGCCAAGACGCCACACTTTATGTCTCGCGCGAGGGGCGCATCGTTTATGAGGGCCAGGAAGGCGAGGCCGCCTTTGCCGCGCTTTCCCAGCGGACCAGCGAGGAGGCGTTGCTCGTGCGCGCCGATCGTCTGCTGGCTGGATCGGATGCAGCCGCGCTGCTCGCGCGCCTTGGCAGTGTGGGGGTCGAGCGGGTGCGGCTGGTGGTGGGAGAGGCGCAATGACGGGTGGACGCACGCCGGTCGAATATCTGGTCTGTCTGGGGCTGGCGGTGGCGGTGCATGGGGTCGTGCTGACGCTGTTGCCTGCCGCGCCGGTGCGCGTTGAGACCGCTGAAGAACAGGTCTCCGAGATGGCCTCGGCAGATGCCGAGATCGCGGCGCTGGTCGAGGCGTGGGATACCCCGCCCGAGACTGGCGAGGCGTCCAATCTCGATGCGCCGGAGACCGTGGCCGAGCCCTCCATCGAGCCGGCCACCGAGGCCGAGCTTGCCGTCGAGGCCGGTGAGGCCACCGAGGCGCTCCAGGAAAACGAAGACCCGGGCGAGAGCCCCGACCGCCCTATCATGGCGTCCTTGCCCAAGACGCGCACCGCACCGCCGCCCTCGCTGGCCGGGCCTGCTCCGACGGCCCTGGCCGCACCGGCTGGGTTTGCCATGGCGGCGCTGTCGTCGCCCTCCCCGGGTGGTGGGCTGTCCAGCAGTGGCATCGGGGGCGGGATGGCCTCGCTCTCGGCGCCTGGGATGGCCAGCCCCTCGCGCCCCATGGCCCCGCCTCCGCCGCCTCCTGAGGAGGAATTGGCCGAGGACGAGGCTGCGCGCGAGGAGGCTGAGAGCGAGGAGGACGAGACACTCGCGTCCACTAATCCCACAGCCGTCGCCGCGCCCCTGGCATCCCCCTCTCCGAGCGAGACGCAAGAGGGTGATGCAGCCGCCGGTGTACCAGAGGCTGAAGAGGCCGTCCAAGACGCCGCAGAAGAGACCATCAGTGCGCGCGAGCGCGCATTGGACACCGGCACCGCGCCACTCTATGCGCCACCGCCCATGCCCCGCCCGGCAGCGCGCGCTCCCAGCGATGGCACGGTCGAGCGCGCCGCCAGCCTGGATACACGCACGACCGAGTAGGATGAGCGGACAGGGGGCCGGTCAAAGCGACCGGCCTCTTACTCGCTCACTCCATCGTTGGAATGGAGAACTCCGCGCCCTCCTTGACGCCCGAAGGCCAGCGCGAGGTTACGGTCTTGGTGCGCGTATAAAAGCGAAACGCGTCCGGCCCGTGTTGGTTGAGATCGCCAAACACCGATTTCTTCCAGCCGCCAAAGGTGTGATAGGCCAACGGCACCGGGATCGGCACATTGACGCCCACCATCCCCACATTGACCCGGCTGACGAAATCGCGCGCCGCATCGCCGTCACGCGTAAAAAGCGCGACGCCGTTGCCATATTCGTGGTCCATGGCCAGCCCCAGCGCTTCCTCATAGGAGCGCGCGCGCACGGTCGAGAGCACGGGGCCGAAGATCTCGGTCTTGTAGATGTCCATCTCGGGCGTCACACGATCGAACAGGCAGCCGCCGATGAAGTTGCCCTGCTCGTAGCCTTGGAGGCGAAAGTCGCGCCCATCGACCACCAGCTCGGCGCCTTGGGCGACACCGCTGTCGATCAGCCCTTTGACGCGAGTGTGGGCTTCGCTGGTGATGAGGGGGCCGAAATCGACGTCCTCCCCGGCGGTGTAGGGGCCGATCTTAAGGCTCTCGACTTTGGGGAGCAGCTTGGCGATCAGCTTGTCGGCCGTCTCCTCGCCCACGGGCACGGCGACCGAGACCGCCATGCAGCGCTCGCCCGCCGCCCCATAGCCCGCACCGATAAGCGCATCGACGGCCTGGTCGATATCGGCATCGGGCATGACGATCATGTGGTTTTTAGCACCGCCAAAGCACTGGACGCGCTTACCAGCGGCAGTGCCGCGAGAATAGACGTAGTGCGCAATGGCCGTCGAGCCGACAAAGCCGACCGCGCCCACATCCTCATCATCGAGCAGCGCATCGACGGCCTCCTTATCGCCGTTGACGACATTGAGGATGCCGGGCGGACAGCCGGCCTCGGTCATCAGTTCGGCCAGCATCAACGGCACTGAAGGGTCGCGCTCAGAAGGCTTTAGCACAAAGGCATTGCCCGCAGCGATGGCCGGGCAAAACTTCCACATCGGGATCATGGCCGGAAAGTTGAACGGCGTGATGCCCGCGGCCACTCCAACAGGCTGGCGCAGCGAATACATGTCGATGCCAGGGCCTGCGCCCTCGGTGAACTCTCCCTTCAAGAGGTGGGGCGCGCCGATACAGAACTCCGCCACCTCCAAGCCCCGCTGCACATCGCCGCGCGCATCGGGTAGTGTCTTGCCGTGCTCGCGCGAGAGCGCCTCGGCCAGCTTGTCCATGTCGCGCTGGAGCAGTCCGACAAAGGCCATCATCACCCGCGCGCGCTTTTGCGGATTGGTCGCAGCCCAGGCGGGCTGGGCGGCCTTGGCGTTTTCGACTGCCGCGCGCACCTCTTCAGCTGAGGCCAACGGACAGCGCGCCTGCACCTCGCCGGTGGCCGGATTATAGACATCGGCAAACCGCCCCGAGCGCCCCTTGACGTGTGCGCCTGCGATGAAGTGGGTCAGTTCCTGGGTCATGCCGCCTCCTGTGGGATTTTGGCGCACTCAATCGGGCTTTGTGGGCTGAGGTCAAGGGGGTGTCAGGCCAGGGCGGAGCGAGATACCCGGTTTACGGCGCGGGGTAGGGCGGGTCATGATCTCATGCCATGGAAACCCTTTTCGCACCCGATTCGCTCTCGGTTTCGCTGGCGATCGCTTTTGCCTTCGGCATGGCAGCGCGTCTGGTTCGGCTGCCGCCGATGATTGGCTTTTTGCTGGCGGGCTTTGCGCTCTCGGCCATGGGGACCGAGCCGACCGAAGAAGGCCAGCAGATCGCCGATTTTGGTGTATTGCTGCTGTTGTTTCTGATCGGGCTCAAACTCAAACCCGCCATGTTGATGGAGCGCCCGGTGCTCGGCGGCGGCCTCAGCCACATGGCGCTGACCACGGCGCTGGCGGCCACTGGCTTGCTGATCTTTGCCGCTTTGGGGCTTGGACAGTTTGCCGGGCTCGATCCGGCTGAAGTGGCGCTGATTGCCTTTGCGCTCAGTTTCTCCTCCACCGTGTTCACGGTGAAGGTATTTGAGGACAAGGGCGAACTGGGCTCGACCCACGGCAAAGTGGCGCTGGGTATCCTGATCATTCAGGACATTGCGGCGGTGATTTATCTGGTCGCCTCCACCGGCAAGCTGCCCTCGATCTGGGCGCTGGGCTTGGTGGCGCTGTTTCTCGTGCGCCCCCTGATCTTTCGCGTGCTCGACCGCATGGGCCATGGTGAGATGTTGCCGCTGTTTGGCTTGTTCGCCGTTCTGGTAATGGGTGCGGCCTTGTTCGAGGCGGTCGGCCTCAAACCCGATCTGGGCGCCTTGATCATTGGCATGCTGGTCGCCTCGCATCCGCGCGCCTCCGAGGTGGCCGACAGCCTGCTGGCCTTTAAGGACATCTTTCTGATCGGGTTTTTCCTCAACATCGGCCTTGGCGGGCTGCCCACGCCCGAAGTATTGCTCACCGCCGTCATCCTGCTCGGGCTGTTGCCGCTCAAAATGGGGCTGTTTTTCTTTGTGCTGTGCCTGTTTCGCCTGCGCGCGCGCACGGCGCTGCTGGCGGCCTTGGGCCTTGCCACCTACTCCGAGTTCGGCCTGATCGTCGGGGCAATCGCGGTCGAGATGGGCACCATTCCCCAAGAGTGGCTATTGTCGCTGGCCTTGGCGTTGGCATTGTCGTTTTTGATCGTCAGCCCCCTCAACGCCATCGCCCACGACATCTACGCCCGCAACCACCGCCGCTTGCGCCGCTTTGAGGTGGCGCGCAAAGACTTGCAGGACCCAGCCATGAAGCTGGGCGAGGCCGAGGTGGTGATCTTTGGCATGGGGCGGTTGGGCAAGGCCGTCTACACGGCTCTGGCCAAGCGCTACGGCACCCGCGTCATCGGCATCGAGACCGACCGTGAAAAGGTCGCCCAGCTAGAGGAGGCGGGCATCAACGTCTTGCACGGCGATGCCACCGACTCGGATTTCTGGCGTCGTGCGGGCAGCGCCCACTCCAGCCTGCGCGCCGTGTTGCTCGCCATGCCCGACCACCGCGCCAATATGTTCGCCCTGGAGCAAATCGGCAAAGCTGAGGACTTCGACGGCTTCGTTGCCGCCCTAGCGCGCTTTCCCGATGAACTGGCCGATCTCAACAAGGCCGGGGCCGATGTCGCCTTCGATGTCTATGGCGAGGCGGGTACGGGCTTCGCCGTCGACATTCTGCGGCGCTTGGAGCAAAGCAGTCAGCCGCGCGACGTTGCTTGAGAACACCCCAGCGCCGGTGTGTGGTGTGTTGGTCTCTTGGCGGGGGGCTTTCTTGCCGCGCCGCCCCGGCAATGCGATACTCAGGCGAGCGGCGTCTGGCCGGTCCCGATGATGGCGCAGAACAGACGATGTCTTCTAAAACTCGCGATGCACAGCTCCAGCGCGCGCCTTGGCCCGTCCAGCGCCGGGGCGCATCGGTGGCAGTGCGCTGCATGTCCCGACCAACGGGCCGACCATGACCAAACTGACCCGGATTGTCGTCTCGCACAACTCGGCAGCAGCCCTTAGCTGGCAAGCCGAGCAAAGCTGTACCCTACCCACCATCCTGGTCGACAACGCCAGCAGCGATGACAGTTGCGCCTTAGCACGCCGCCTCGGCTACCGCGTGCTCGCTCTGCCCGAAAACCACGGCTACGGCCGCGCCGTGATGGCAGGGCTCGACAGCGTCGTCAGCGAACTGGCGTTAGTAGTCAATCCAGACGCCGCCATCGATGCCGAGGGGGTGCGCGCGCTACTGGCGGTGGCGCGGGCCGATCCGACGTGCGATCTGTTTGTGCCGCGCCTCGTCGATACCCGCGGCGATGTGTTCTTTCGCCATGAGTCGAGCCTGGAGCGGCGCGAGAACCCACGCGATATTCCGAGCGGCTTAGCCTGTGTGCCGATGATCTCGGGGGCTGTAATGCTGATCCGGGTGCGCGCCTTTCTAGAGTTCGGTGGCTTTGATCCGGCGATTTTTCTCTATTTCGAGGACGACGATCTGGCCTTGCGCTACCGCGCGGCACGCCGTCCCATGGTCTACGTGCCCGGCGCGGTCGCGGTGCATCTGGGCGATCGCTCCAGCGACGAGGGGCGCGCCAACCGGGTCAAGGACGTCTCCTTTGGCTGGTCGCGCGCCTATTCGATGCGCAAGCACGACCGTGGCTCGCGTCTGCTGGCGCTCCTTGGCATGTGCGCCAAGTGCGCGCTCTATCTGGTGGCAGGGCGCTGGGCGCGCCTGCGCCGCCAGGGCGGGCGTATCCGCGGCTTCGTCAGGGCGCTGTCTGGCGCGCCCGCACCCTATCTGCCGCGCGAGGATGGCTTGGGGCAGGCGTTGCGCGAGCGGGCGTGAGGTGGGCGAAAAAAAATGCCGAGAGAGGCAAAATAGGTGTTGCAAGCGCACGCGCGGACCCGTATATCCACGCCTCACCGGCAGCGAAGCGAAACGCTGAGTTAGCCAACCGACCAGAAACAAACGGTTTTTAGTGTCGGGCGCTCTTTTAGGTATGTATCGAGAGAAGGGATATGTGGGTGGTTTGGCCTGATGGCTGGACTGTTTGCATATCGGCTCCTGAGGGTTGTGGTTTCGGTCGCAATTCGGTGATGGAGTGTCAGCTTCGCTCTCTG
>JBCDHK010000102.1:0-10764 GCA_038750185.1 Pseudomonadota bacterium | reverse complement strand
GGCATGGACCTTGATGCCTTCGACTTCACCCTGCCCGAACACCTGATCGCGCTCCGCCCTGCCGTGCCGCGCTCGGCCTCACGCCTGTTGCTCGCCCAAGGTGAGCGCACGCACGATGCCCAGATTACCGATCTGCCCGATCTGCTGGCGCCTGGCGATTGCCTGGTGTTCAACGACACCCGTGTCCTTGCGGCGCGCTTGCGCGGGGTGCGCCGTCGGATCAGCCGCCATGGCTCTGGTGAGGCGCAGATCGAGGCTATGCTCATCCGCCGCGAAGCACCGGCGCGCTGGAGAGTGCTGGCCCGCCCCGCCAAAAAGCTCGTCCCCGGTGACCGGATTGCCTTTGGCGATCTTGCAGCCGAGGTCATCGCGCGTGAGGGCGCCGAGGCGCTACTCGATTTCGAGCGCACCGGCCCCGATCTCGATGCCGCCATCGCTAAGATCGGCGAGATGCCGTTGCCGCCCTATATCGCGCGCACCCGCCCCGCCGATGGGCGCGACCGCACCGATTATCAGAGCGTCTTTGCCACGCACGAGGGCGCCGTGGCCGCCCCCACCGCCTCGCTGCATTTCGACGACGCCCTGCTGAGCCGCCTGCAAGCACGCGGTCTGCGCTCGGCGCGGCTGACGCTGCATGTGGGGGCTGGCACGTTCTTGCCCCTTAACGCCGAGCGCGCCGCCAGTGGGCGCCTACACGCCGAGTGGGGGCGGATCACGCCCGAGAGCGCCGAGGCGATCAATGCTGCACGCGCCGCTGGTGGGCGTATCGTGGCTGTCGGCACCACGGCGCTGCGTCTTCTGGAGAGTGCTGCAGACGAGAACGGGCTCCTCCAGCCCTTCGAGGGCGAGACCGAGATCTTCATTCGCACCGGCCACCGCTTTCGCGCAACGGACGCGCTGCTGACCAATTTCCACCTGCCGCGCTCGACCCTTTTCATGCTGGTCTCAGCCCTGATGGGGACAGTGCGCATGCAACGCCTCTATGCCCATGCCATCGCCAAGGGCTACCGCTTCTACTCCTACGGCGATGCGTCGTTGCTGATTCCCGAAAGCGCCTAAACGCTTGCCCGCCCAAGCCAATAAGGCTCACCACCGACCAACAGAAGACGTTTTCAGGCGAGCCCGCCGCCATGGGCTCTGTCACAGGCTGGCGGAAAACCATCCACCGAGGATCCGCCATGATCACCGTCATCCGCAACGCCTGGGCGCTGCTGCTCGGCATGTTTCTGCTCCAACTCGGCAACGGCATGCAGGGCACCGTGCTCGGTCTGCGCGGTGGCATCGAGGCCTTCGACAACTTCGCCATGGGGCTGGTGATGTCGGGCTATTTCCTCGGGTTTCTGGGGGGCGCCAAGATCGCGCCGATCCTGATCCGGCGCGTGGGCCATGTGCGGGTGTTCGCGGCGCTGGCGGCGTTGGCCTCGGCTGCGCTCATCCTCTATGCCACGCTGGTGCACCCTGTGGCGTGGATCGTGATGCGGGTCTTGGTCGGGTTTTGCTTTTCGGGGGTCTATGTCGTGGTCGAGTCCTGGCTCAACGAGGGCTCCGACAACACCAACCGCGGCCAGGCGCTCTCGGCCTATCTGGTGGCGCAGATGATCGGCATCGTCGTGGCGCAGGCCATGGTCAATGTGGCCGATCCTGCCGGCTACGACCTTTTCGTCCTCATGGCGGTGGCGGTGTCGGTGGCGGTTGTGCCCACGCTGCTCTCGGCCTCGCCCGCGCCCGTGTTCGAGACCGGGCGGCCCATGTCCATGGCCAGGCTCTATGAGACCTCGCCCACTGGTTTTATCGGTTGTCTGCTGCTCGGCGGCATGTTCGGGCTGATGTTCGGCATGGCCTCGGTCTATGGCTCGACGCTGGGGCTCACGCCCGCGCAGATCTCGCTGTTCATCGGCACGATCTATTTTGGGGGCGTACTGTTTCAGATCCCCGTCGGCTGGCTCTCCGACCGCCTCGACCGCCGCGTGCTGATCGTGGCTATCACCGCCGTCGGCGCGCTTGGCGGGGTGATCGGGCTTGCGGCTGGGGCGTCGCTGGCGTGGCTGTTGCTCTCGGCGCTGTTGCTGGGGGGCGCGGCCAACCCGCTCTATGCCGTGCTGGTGGCCTATACCAACGACTATCTCGAACATGAGGACATGGCCTCGGCGGCGGCGGGGCTGGTGGTGCTCAATGGCATCGGCGCCGTTGGCACGCCGATCGTGGTCGGTCTGTTGATGGACATCGCAGGCCCTGGTGCCTTCATGGGCGCGGCCACGGCGCTGATGGGGGCGACCACGCTCTACGCGCTCTATCGCATGACCGTGCGCGCGGCCACGCCGGTCGACGAAGCCCTGCCGATTGCGCCCATGGCCATGACCACCTCGCCCGTGGCCGGCAGTGCCGCCCAGGAAGCGGTGATCGAACAGGTGGTGGCCGAAGAAGAAGAGACCGCTGCCGAAGCCCCGATACCCGCGGGTTTTGGCGCTGCAGGGTTGGCTGGTACCGCCTCCCCGGCTCGAACGGGGGACCTCTAGATCCACAATCTAGCGCTCTAACCTACTGAGCTAAGGCGGCACGGGTAGGGCGCCCACTTGGCGAGCGCTTTACCTTTGCCACCCTTACAAAGCCGCCCCGCGCATTTCAAGCGGGCACGGGCTCGATTTGGTAGCGCTGTGGGGCTGGAACGCCAGCCCCGGATCGCCCAAAATGGTTAATCTATTGGAAAGGGGTTTCGTCCATGGGTATCGACAGGGAAAGCGACCGCGCCGCTAGTCTTCAGATCGGGCCGACCAGCCTCGGCATGGTGCGCGTCTACGTCGTCTCCGAGGACGTCGAAATCCCGATGGACTTCGAGCCAGACGAGGCGGTGGAGATCGCCGAGGAGCTGCGCGCCTCCGCCGAGCGCGCCCGCGCCGCCGCGTCACCGCCCAACCGCCAACGCCAGCGCAAGTCCTCCCGCTGAGCCCGCACGCCGGCGCGTGCGCGATGCGGGGGGAGACGGTCGAGGGGGCAAGCCTACCGCTGGCACTGGCGGCGGTCTCGGTGGATGGGCGCTGCCGCGAGCGCAATCCGTCCGATCTGGCGATCTTCGGCACGGGCGACCGCCTGGTGCAGCGCTTTACCGACCCAGCCGAGGGCCAGGCGATGCTGGCGCGCTGTGCCGAAGTCGGCACGGCTGAGGGCGTTGCACGGCTGCGCACCGAAGCCGGCGCGCAGACCTTTCGCATCAGCCTCTGGCGCCAGCGCGGTGGCGAGCGCATCCGCATCCTGGCCGCCTTTGCCGGCATGGCCGAGCGCGCCGAGGCGCTGCCGCTGCCGGGCGAGTTGGGCGCCTACGAACTGCTCGCGCGGGCGCTGCGTGGCCCGGTCGAGGCGGTGCTGGCCTTTGCCGCGCGTCTGCGCGGCGCGCCCGAGGACAACGGCAGCAGTGCGGCGGCTTTGCTGATCGCGGGCTGGCGGCTGTCGCGGCTCTGCGACGACTTCGACCTGCTGGCCGAAATGCGCCGCCCGCGCCTGCCGCTCTCGACCGCCGAGGTCGACCCCGCCCGCCTGATGCGCCGGGTGTGCCGCTTGGCCGAGCCCCTGGCCGAGCGCGCCGGGGTCGAGCTTGATGCCAGCGGGGTCTCGCGCGAGATGGCTGAGGGTGTCCCCGCGATCATGACCGATGAGAGCGCGCTTTGGGCGCTGACCGAGACGCTGTTGCACACCGTCCTCGCCCAGAGCGCATCGGGGGAGCGCATCGCCCTTGGCGTGAGCCCCGAGCACGGCGGCGTCGCGCTCACCATCACCCACAGCCCCGCCAGTGAGCCCGGTGGCGCCCATCCCGATCTGCCCAAAGCCGCCCTCCTGCTGAGCGAGGCCTGCGGCGCGCGCCTTGAGAGCCTGGAGCGCGACGGCGAGCGTCTCCTGCGGGTGCTCTTCGCAGCGGATCGCTGCCTTTGAGGGAACGACCTACCGATCTGCCGCCCGCAACAGCCTGAGTGCCGCCGCCTGGGCAAAGCGCAGCGTCATCGCCTTGCGCCGCGCGGGGGCGAGCTTGTCCAAAGGCGGCTGGCGCAAGATAGCGCCTTCATGGGCATCGGCACGGATCAGGCCGAGGGTGCGCGGAAGCAGCGCGTCGGGAAAGCCTTCGGGCACGGCAAAAGCAAAGCGATCACACCACGCCAGATAGCCCTGCCATTTGGCATCCGAGAGAAAATCGGCGCGCGAGGATTTGACCTCGACACACCAGATCTCGCCCGCCGCGGTGAGCGCGCAGACATCCATGCGCAAGCCATCGGGCGTGGGCAATTCGACGATGGGGGTGAGGCCGTGGTCGATCAGACAGCGGCAGACCCCGCGCGCCAACAGCACCCCCGGCGCAGGCGTCGTCTCGGTCTCCTGAAGGGCTGACATCTGGGCGAGGTCTCCGGGGTGGCGGGTGCCGTTGATTGGTAGCTTATGAAATACTCTTAACCAAGCACCTCCCCGGGTTGGTGCCTGCGCCGAATGCGCCTATCTACCCACTTATGTTGGACAAGCTCATCGCCCTCTTCCGCGACCCCGAAGCCGACGTCGAACTCACCGAGGACGACGGGCGCGAGGCAGTCGCGGCCATCTTAGTCGCCGCCGCGCGCGCCGATGATGATTATGCCGCTTCTGAGCGCACCCAGATCGACCGCATCCTGGCCGCGCGCTACGATCTCGCGCCAAGCGAGGCGACAACCTTACGCGAGAGCGGCGAGCAAGCCCACGCCGAGGCAGGCGATCTGGTGCGCTTTACTCGGGCGATCAAGCGCGCTGTCCCCCACGAAGAGCGCATCGCGGTGATCGAGGCGATCTGGGAGATCGCCTATGCCGACGGCGCGCGCGACGCCGAGGAGGCTGGGCTGGTGCGCAAGCTCTGCGGGCTGCTCTATGTCGAGGACCGCGAGGCAGGTCTGGCCCGCCAGCGCGTGGCGCAGCGTCTTGGGATCTCCTGAGGACGCGCGCTACTCGACCCCCGTCTTAGCCAACCTGGTGATAGGCGCGATACCACGCGACGAAGTGCGCTAAGCCTTCTTCCATCGGCGTGTCGGGGCGAAAGCCCACGGCAGCCTCCAACGCATCGACATCGGCAAAGGTCTCCTTGACGTCGCCCGGCTGCATCTCGGCCAGCTCGCGGATTGCGCGCCGCCCCGTCAGGCGCTCCAGGACGGCCAGGAAATCGCCAAGGCGTTCAGCGCGGCGATTGCCGATGTTGTAGACGCGGTGCGCCGCCCAAGAGCGCCCCGGATCGGGGGCGCTGGTGTCGAAGCTCGGATCGGGCGTGGGTGCTGCCGGGATCAGCCGCACGATACCCTCGACCACATCGTCGACATAGGTGAAGTCGCGCCCCATGTCGCCGTGGTTGTAGAGCCTGATCGGACGCCCCTCAAACAGCGCGCGCGTGAACAGGTAGTAGGCCATATCCGGGCGCCCCCACGGCCCGTAGACGGTGAAAAACCGCAGCCCCGTCGCCGGAATAGCATAGAGGTGGGCGTAGGTGTGGGCCATGAGTTCGTTGGCCTTTTTCGTCGCAGCATAGAGGCTGACCGGGTGATCGACGCTGTCGCCGACCGAAAACGGCAGCCGCGTATTGCCGCCATAGACCGAGGACGACGAGGCATAGACGAGATGGGCCACCTGGGCGCGCCGGCAGGCTTCGAGCAGCGAGAGAAACCCGCTCAGATTGGCGTGGGCGTAGGCGGCGGGGTTGTCGATGGAGTGGCGCACGCCCGCTTGGGCGGCCAGATTGGCGACGTGGCGCACGCGGTGGTGCGTAAACAGGGCATGCAGCGCCTCGGTGTCGTTGAGATCGGTCTGGGTGAAGGTGAAACCGGGCTGGGCCTCCAGCCGCGCCAAGCGGGCGCGTTTCAGCCCCGGATCATAGTAGGGATCGAGCGTGTCGAGCCCCAGCACGGGAATGCCAGCACCCAGCAGACGCTCGCTCAGGTGATAGCCGATAAAGCCCGCGGCACCGGTGACCAGAACCGGCGCGTCGGTGCCGATCTCTGCGGCCCAATCGGTCTCACGCATGGCAGTCCTTCGCTGTTCAGAGCACCGAGGAGAGCACCAGCACGCTGAGCAGCGCCGTCATCCAGAGCGCGACATAGCCGGTCTGGCGCGTGCTAGCGAGCGTGCTGTTGGGGCCGTGGATGCGGTAAAGCTCGACGAGCAGGCGCTGGACGGCGGCAAGGCTTTTCTCGGCGGCCTGCGCATAGGCCGCAAGCCAGCCGTGACCGAGCGTGCCCAGGAGTGCCCGCCCAAGACGGCGGTAGAGCCAGTCGGTGTCGATGAGCGCGCGTGGCGCGTCCGGGATCAGGCGCACCGCGTAGTAGAGCGCGAGCACACCAAACACCAGTAACTGCAGTTGCAGCAGCAGCGTGTCGGCTTTGTAGGGCGTGTAGGCGTCCATCGCTTCGGGCAGGAAGGCGTAGAAGCTGCCCGGCACCACGGCCAGCACGAGCACCAGCGCCAAAGGCACCAGCATGGCCAGGCGCTGCTCCGGTCCGGGCTCCTCGATGGGCTTGGTGCTCGGCGCACTGCCGCGGGCCAGAAACCCGACCCAGACAAAGCGCCCGGCGTGGAGCACGACCCCGGCGGCAGCGGCGCTCAACAGCAGGTAGGCCAGCTCCGCATCGGCCTTCCCCGCGCCAGAACTGATCAGCGATTTGGAGATGTAGGCGCCCGTGCCCGGCAGAGCGGCCAGCGACAGCGCGGCCACGCCGGCCAAGAGGGCGGTCTGGGGCATATGGCGTGCGCCCTCGGAAAAGGCGCTGATCTGTGCCGTGCCATGGCCGCGCAACAGCGCGCCGGCCGCCATGAACAGCGTCGCCGAATAGAGGATCGAGACGAAGGCGTGCCCCGCCGCACCATTGAGCGCCATGGGCGTGCCGATCCCAACACCCACCATCATGAAGCCACCTTGGGCGACGATGGCAAAACAGAGCAGGCGGCGCAGGTCGGTCTCGACCAGGGCGTAGAGACAGCCGTAGGCGATGGTGGCGATGCCGATCCAGATCAGCCATTCGTCGCCCGGAAAGCCGCGGATCAGGGCGTAGATCGCGGTTTTCGTCGTAAAGGCCGAGAGGAAAACCGTCCCCGCCCAGGAGGCGCGGGGGTAGGCGTCGGCGAGCCAGGCGTTGAGCGGCCAGGCGGCGGCGTTGATCAAGATGCCGATGAGCGCCAGTCCGCCGATGACGCCTTCTTGGGGGAGCGGCCCGAAAGCGGCCTCGCCGGTGGTCGCGACATAGCCTGCCGCCCCGGCCATCAGGCAGGCCCCACCCAGGAAATGCACCCCGGCATAGCGCAGCCCGGCACCGCGCGCGTCCGGCCCGCCCGCCCAGATGATCAGCACCGAGGCGATGGCCATCAGCTCCCAAAACACGAACAGCGTCAGCAGATCGCCCGCGAGCACCGCGCCGATGGCCGCTCCGGCATAGACCTGGAGCAGGGCCAGTTCGCGCCGGTCTTCGAGGCGCAAAGCATACAGTCCGCCGGCAAAGGCCATGATCGCAAACACCGTGGCAAAGACCAGCGAGAGCGGATCGACGCGCACCGGATAGAGCGTGAGGCCCAGGTAATCGAGGCTCGCCGCATAGACCTCACCGCTAAAGGGCGCGTCTTCGGGGGCCACCGCCATCTGAGCGGCAAACGACCAGACCGCCGCCAGCGTCACCACCGGCGCACCGAGCACGGCAAAGGGGCGCAGCATGGCCGGCAAGACGAGACAGGCCAGCCCGGTAAAGATCAGAAACAGCGCCGGGGGAAAGGCAAAGCCGTCAATCATCGCTGGGCGCTCCCGGTTTGGACAGGGCTTGGCGCAAGGCGAAGGCCAGCCCAACCGTCACCAGCCCGACACCGAGCGCAAACCAAACGCCAAACAGCGGTATGCCGGCAAGCCCGGCATAGGGCTTTTTCTTGATCAGGAACTCGGCCATGATCAGGAGGCTCGCCACGACCGGCAGCACACGGATGCCATAGCGCAGGGCGAGATCGGTGAGGCTTGGTTGCGACATCAGCGCGCCTCCGCGGGCAGGACGGCGCTGGCCAGCGCATAGACGACGTCCGGATAGAGAAACAGCGCCACCGTCATGGCTGCAGTCACGGTGAGGGCGGCCACAGCAGGCAGCGGGCCTTCGCCGTGGGCGGGGTGGTCGGGCGTGGGTGCGGGGGCTGCCCGCCAGAAGGCGCGCCAGACGATGGGCAGGAAGTAGCCGGCGTTAAGCACCGTCGAGATCAGGATCACGCCGAGGGCAAAGCTGTGCTCGGCTGACGTGTAGCCTTCCAGCATGAACCATTTTGACAGGAAAGGCGCGGTCGGCGGCAGTCCGATCATGGCTAGCGAGCCTACGGCAAAGGCGCCCATGGTAAAGGGCATGCGCCGCCCGGCCCCGTCGAGCTGGGAGATGTAGTCGAGGTGGCCCGCGGTGTGGAGCGAGCCGGCGGCAAAGAACAGCGTGATTTTCGAGACGGCGTGGGCGGCGATATGGAGCGTCGCGCCGATCACTGCGGCGGGGGTGGCGACGGCGGCGGCCATCACCACGTAGGAGAGTTGCGAGACAGTGGAAAACGCCAGCCGTTTCTTGAGGTTGTCGTGGCTAAGCGCAATCAGCGAGGCGATCACCACGGTGGCCCCCGCGACATAGACCACCCAGGCCGAAGCGCCGGTCTCGGCCAGATAGTCGAGGCCGAAGATGTAGACGATCACCTTGATCACGGTGAAGGCACCCGCCTTGACCACGGCCACCGCATGGAGCAGCGCCGAGACCGGTGTGGGCGCGACCATGGCTGTGGGCAGCCAATAGTGCACCGGCATCACCGCCGCCTTGCCGATGCCGAAGATGTAGAGCGCCATCAGTAGGGCTGCGGCCCCGGCGGAGAGCCCCGCACCGGCCAGCACGCCGCCTTCTGTGAAGGTGACGGTGCCCGCAGCCACGCCGGTCCAGACGATGGCGGGCAAGAGCAACGCCATGGAGGTGGCGAGCAGGATGAGGAGGTAGATGCCGGCGCCTTTGCGCGCCTTCTCGTCGCCTTTGTGGGCGACCAGGGGATAGGTGGAGAGCGTCAGCACCTCGTAGAACAGGAACAGCGTGAACAGATTGGCCGAAAACGCCACCCCCATCGCCGAGGAGATCGCAACCGCGAAGCAGATGTAGAACGGTGTCTGGCGCGGCTCGGCGTTGCCGCGCATGTAGCCGATGGAATAGACCGAGTTGACGATCCAGAGCGTGGCCGCGACGGTGGCAAACAGCATGCCGAGCGGCTCGATCGCCAAGTCGAAGGACACCGGGCCGATCACGGTAAAGCCCTCGGCCTCGGGGCGTTCGCCATCGAGCACGCGCACCAGCAGGGCGATCACCACGGCGAAGAGGGCGATGGCGGTGGTGAGCGTTACCCCTTCGCGCAGGTTGGGGATGCGCCCGGTGAGCGCGATGCCGACGGCGCCCAGCGCCGGAATGGCTAGCGCGAGCCAGATCAAGGTCTCAGCCGCCATCGCCAACCCCCATCAGAAGTGCGGCAGCGCGCGCCGGCACATCGGCGGAGATCGAGGTCTCCAGCCCGAAATAGAGTGTGGCCAGCGCCAAGGCCCAGGTCATGGCGCGCATCTCCCAAGGCAATACGCGCGGCGCGGCGGCGGCCTCGCTGGGTGCGCGAAACCACGCCACTTCGATGATGCGGCCCACGTAGAAAACGGCGATCACCGAGGCGACGGCAATGGCCGCAACCAGCCACCAGAGCCCGGCCTCGGCAGCGCCTTGGATCAGGAACCATTTGGAGACGAAACCCGCCGTCCCCGGCACACCGATCAGGCCGAGCCCGGTGATGACGAAGGCTGCCATGGTCAGCGGCATGGTGCGCCCGATCCCGGCCATGTCCTGGATGCGCCCGATCCCGGTCGAGAAGGCGATGCAGCCCACGGCGAGAAACAGCCCCGCCTTGACGATGGCGTGGTTGAAGAGGTGGCTGAGCCCGCCGGTCAGCCCCGTCTCACTCAAAAGCGCCACGCCGAGCATCATGTAGCCGACCTGGGCCACCGATGAATAGGCCAGCATGCGTTTGACGTTGGCCTGAAAGCAGGCCACCAGCGAAGGCACGATCATGGCGATCACGGCCAGGCCCAGCACCACGGTAAAGGCAACATCGCCGGTCAGCACCACATCGACGCCAAACACGGTGTAGACAAAACGCACCAGCACATAGATCGCCACCTTGGTCGCGGTCGAGGCCAGGAAGGCCGTGGCGACAGTGGGGGCGAAGGCATAGGCGTTGGGCAGCCAGAGATGGAGCGGAAACAGTGCCAGCTTGAGCCCGATCCCAACCCCGATGAAAGCCAGCGCCGCTTGGGCTGCGCGGCTGTCGGCGACGGGGCCGATCTCGGCGGCGATGTCGGCCAGATTGAGCGTGCCCGTGAGCGTAAACAACAGCCCTACGCCAATGACGTAGAACGTCGCCCCCAGCGTGCCGAGCACCAGGTACTGGAAGGCCGCCACCAGCGCGCGCCGATCACGCCCCATGGCGATTAGGGTGTACATGGCGAGGGAGGAAATCTCCATGAACACGAAGATGTTGAAGGCATCGCCCGAGAGCGCCATGCCGAGCAACCCGCCCATGCAGAGCAGGAGCATGGTGTAGTACCAGCCGCGCTGGGCGGGGTGGATCTCGGCGGCGAGCGAGCGCGGTGCGTAGCTGACCACCAGCGCCGCCATGATCGAGATCAGCACCGCTAGGAAAGCGCCAGCCTCATCAACGCGCAACTCGATACCGAAGGGAGGCGCCCAG
>JBCDHK010000101.1:0-10872 GCA_038750185.1 Pseudomonadota bacterium | reverse complement strand
GATGAACTGAATCTCCGAGAGCGAATGAGTTTGGAGGCCATTGTCGAAGAACAAATTCTGGCTTGGAACAATCATGCTTCGCTCGGGCAGGTGGATGGATTTCTCATCCTGGAACAAGTGGAGGAGCGTGGCGCGACTTTTCTGTCTGCCAGGGTCGTGGCGACACAAACGGGAGTGGTGTCGATGCATCTGCTCGAAGCCTATTCGCCAGAGAACCTAGAAGAAGCTGTTGAAGTGGTGGCCAACGCCATTCACCGCGGCGTGGAGCCGCCAGGGCCCTTTATCGCCGTCAACTGCGGAGCGTTGCCCGACAACTTGGTGGAGAGCGAACTCTTTGGCCACAAAAAAGGCGCTTTCTCCGGGGCCAGCGAAAATCGCGTGGGTCTGGTGCGGGCGGCCCACGGCGCGCGCCAGGTGTGGCTGGCCGAGCCCCACCCCGCCCGCCGCGCCGCCGTGGCCGCAGCAGGCGATTTTCGCGTGTTCGACCCGGCAACCGAGCCAGGCCCCGGCGAAGACGCCGCCCATCTGGTGATCGACGGCGTCGGCTTTGAGGCCACCCGCGCCGCCGCCTGCCGTGCTGCGCGCCGAGGAGGCGCCATCGTTCACATCGGCCTCGGCCACGCAGCAAGCGGGCTCGATGTGCGCCGCCTCACCCTGGCCGAGATCGCGTTTCTCGGGGTCTACACCTACACCGAGGCCGATTTTCGCGACACTGCCGCCGCACTCTTCGCCGGGCGCCTCGGCGCGCTCGACTGGGTCGAGACCCGCCCCCTTGCTGAGGGCGCGCGCGCCTTTGCCGATCTCCAGGCCGGGCGCGTCAGTGCCCCCAAGATCGTGCTCTGTCCATGACGCGAGATAACCAGCGGCCTGCAGCGACAAAAGCTTGACAGCCCTCCGGACGCGGTGTGGCATATGTATCGAGACCGCGCCCCACCTCAAAAACCCGATGCCAACGCCATGACGGACCTCGCCGCCGCCGCGCCCAGCCCCGCCGCCGAACCGGTGCGCATCGGGCTGTTCGTCAGCGACGGCTTTCCCCTGGCGCCGCTCTCGCTGGCCATCGATGCCTTGAGGCTCGCCAACTGGGTCGAGGCCAAGGAGAGCTTCTCCTACGCCATCGTCTCCGCCGACGGCGCCCACCGCACCTCCTCCTCGCGCCTGCCGGCCTACGTCACCCACGCCATGGCCGACTGCCCGCCCTTGCAGGTGCTCCTGGTGTGTACGGGACAAAACTCCAGCCAGATCGACGACCCGGGCGTGCTCAACTGGCTGCGGCGGATCTACCGCCAGGGCAGCCGCGTCGGCGCACTCTCGGGGGGCGCGTTTTTGCTGGCGCGCGCGGGGCTCTTGAACGGGCGCACCTGTGCCATCCACTGGGAACTCGGCGTGGCGCTGGCCGAGGCGTTTCCCGAGGTCCAGGTCTCGGGCGATATCTTTGTGCTCGACGGGCGCCTCATCACCTGCGCGGGCGGCACCTCGACGCTCGATCTCATGTTGCATCTGATCGAGCATTTCCGCTCTGCCGCCGTGGCGCGGCGGGTGGCCGATGATCTGATCTACCCCGCCATGCGTGACGGCCACGAGCCCGCCCGCATCGAACTGCGCCGGCGCACAGGCGTCACCAACACCGTGCTGTTGCGCGCCATCGAGACCATGGAGCGCCACGTCGAGGAGCCGGTCAAGCTCTCGGCGCTCAGTGCCGATCTCGGCACCTCCATGCGCCATCTGGAGCGCCTGTTCGCGCGCGCCTTCGGCCTCTCGCCCTCGCAGTATTACATGCGTCTCAGGCTGCGCGAGGCGCGCGGGCTGTTGGCGCAGACCGATCTGCCCTTGGTCGAGGTGGCGCTGCGCTGTGGGTTTCAGAACACCTCGCATTTCGCCCGGCGCTACCGCGAGCACTATAATCTACTGCCAAGCCAGGAGCGGCGCTCGCTGCTCTGAGCGCGCGTGCCAGGGCAACGCCCGGTTTGGCCCACCATCGAAGGGAGACTGTCTTGGCTGAGCGTCTGAGCGGCAAGACCGCCATCGTCACCGGTGCCGCGTCTGGGATCGGGCGCGCCATTGCGCTGCTCTTTGCCGAGCACGGTGCCAAGGTCTGCGTGGCCGATATCATCGCCGAGCCCAAAGAAGGCGGCCCCCCCACCGAAGCCGCGATCAAGGCCGCGGGCGGCACCGCCATGCGTGTCCACTGCGACATCTCCCAGTGGGCGGACATCGATGCCATGGTCACCCGCGTGGTCGAGGCGTGGGGCGGGCTCGACATCCTGGTCAACAACGCCGCCCATTGGACCACGACCCCCCTCACCGAGACCTCGCTAGCAATGGCGCGCGGTGATGGCGGTCAACTCGGACGGCTATTTCCTGTGTTGCAAGCGTGCCGTGACCCAGATGCTGACCCAGCCCATCAAGGGCGAGGCGCGCGGGCGTATCGTCAACATCACCTCCCAACACGGCATGATCGGTGCGCCAAACGATATCGCCTATGGCACGGGCAAGGCGTCCTCGGTCTATCTCACCCGCCAGATCGCCACCGATTATGGCCGCCAGCACATCATCTGCAACGCCGTGGCGCCTGGGCGCATCGTCACCGGCAAGCCGGGCGTGAGCCAGGAGCCCGCGGGCCTCGAAGGCGCCAAACAGCGCACGCCCTATCCGCGTCTTGGCGAGCCGATGGATGTGGCCTACGCCACGCTGTTTCTCGCCTCGGACGAATGCCGCTTTATCTCGGGCGTCAATCTGATGTGCGACGGCGGCTGGTCGGCAAGCTGAGGATCCCATGACGCTTTTGATCACCGGGGGCGGCGGCTTTGTGATGTCGAACCTGGCGCTGATGTGGCTGGAGCGGCACCCGGGCGCGCGCGTTGTGGTGCTCGATGCCGGGCCCAAGGATGCGGCGCTTGAGCGCTTTTGGGCGCCGGTGGCCGAGCGTCTGACGTACATCCGCGGCAGTGTGCTCGATGCCGGGCTCCTCACCGAGATCGCCACGACCCACGCGCCCGAGCGCATCCTGCATGCCGCGACCGTCACCCTATTCGC
Organism: Pseudomonadota bacterium; assembly: GCA_038750185.1. Lineage (GTDB taxonomy): Bacteria > Pseudomonadota > Alphaproteobacteria > Rhodobacterales > Rhodobacteraceae > Thermohalobaculum. The sequence continues at coordinate 7,836 of JBCDHK010000101.1, read as the reverse complement.
CCCCGAGACCGCCGAGGGGCGCCAGATCGCCAACCCCGAGACCGAGGTCCCCGACCAGGTGTTGGAGGTCAACATCATGGGCACGGTCAGGCTGTTGGAGCTGGCGCGAACGCTGCCCGGGCTGAAGTGCTTTATCAATCTAAGCTCCGGCGGGGTCTATAACGACTATGGTCCCGAGCCACCGGGGCCGATGCCCGAGGACGGCTGGGTCGACCCGCCCGAGTTCTACGGCATCTCGAAATACGCCAGCGAGACGATCGCACGCCATTATGGGCGCCAGTTCGGCTTTGAGGTCTGCTCGGCGCGGCTCTCGGGCGTCTATGGGCCGATGGACCGCTGGCGGCCCTCGCGCGCTTACGACTGTCCGCCCAAAGCGATCCTGCACCGCGCCCTGGCGGGCGAGACCATCCGCATCAACGCCACCGAAGGCGTGGGCGATCACATCCACGCCCAAGACGTCGCGCGCGCCATGATCGCGCTCTTGGAAAAGGAGACGCCCTTTGAACATTCGGTCTACAACGTCGCCCAAGGCGAGGCGGTGACACTGGGACATCTGCTGGCGCTGTGTGCCGAGATCGTGCCCGGGCTTAGCTGGGAGATCGCCCCGCCTGCGGCGTGTCACATCGTCGCCGATCCGCGATTTCTGGGCGGGCGCTGGGGCGCCTATGACACCACGCGCATCCGGCGCGAGACCGGCTGGGCGCCCATGGCCCTGCCCGAGGCACTGGCCGATTATGCCGGCTTCATCCGCCGCTTTGGCCCAACTCCCTGAAGGCCCGATCCCCAAAGACCAGTCCTTACTCCGCCGAGATCACCTCAGGCGCTGGCCCAGCCGCCCCCGCGCCATAGGCGAAGAACACCATGTCGTCACGGCGCAATTCCATCACCGTGGACGACTTCCACCCCAGCCACTCCGCGCGCGGCAGATTGGCCTCACGCAACACCCGTTCGCGAAACAGCACCCGCGCATCGGGGTACTCGGGCAAGCGCAACAGCGCCCCGAGATGGGACTTGATGCCGTCGCGCCCAAAACGGCGGACATGATCGTCCTGGTTGAAGCGGCGAATGCGCTCCTCCTCGTCCATCGCCTCATAGCTTTCCTCGAAAGTGCCGGTGCTGAAGGGCACGATCAGGAAATGCCGCCCCTCGGGCTTGAGCATGCGGTGGAGGTGAAACAGCGTGTAGCCCAGATTGCAGGGGGTGTGTTCGAGCACGTGGGAGTTGATGATGACGTCGAACTGCTCTGAGGGCTGGTCGTCGAGGGCGCAGAGATCGAGGTGGATGACGTTGTGGGCAAAGCCGTAGTTCTCAGGCGCGATGTCGGCTTGGACGTAGCGCTCGGGATCGAGGGTCTTGCGCAGTTTGGCATAAAGAGAGCGCTCGGGGGCAAGGTGGAGCACGCGGTGGTGTGCGGCTAGGCCAAAGCGCTCCAGATACAGATAGAGAAAGCGCGTGCGCGGGTAGGAGTTGCAGCCGCGGCAGAGCGTTGTTGGATGGGTGCGCGTGGCCCCAAACTCGCGGCAGCCGCACAGATTGCATCTCACGTCGTCGGTATTGATCATGCCCGGCTCTCCCGCGGCTCTTTCCTACGTGTGATCGTCGCAGCCTAGCGTACAGCGCCGCAGCGGGCGCAACAAGCACGAGACTGGCAGAAGGAGCGGGAGGGGCAGCGCTCGGCAGGACTTGGTGCAACCGGGCATTCGCCTCTTGGTTGCAAGGCAGGATGCGCTATACCAAGAGTGGAGTGTGCGACACAGCCAAGGACCCGGCATGAACATCAGAATGGACACCCCCACCGGCGCGCGCAGCGTGCCCCGTCCCATGCCCCCCCAGAGCCTTGCCGAGACCGGACACGACCTGGAGTTTCTGGTCGATCTGCTGGTCAAGACCATCTACCGCCTCAATCTGGAGCGCCCGTCGGGGATGGCGCGTGCTATCCGGCTGCCGCTCTCGCTCACCGAACAGCTGATCGCTGCCGCCACCGAGAAGAAACTCCTGGAGATGAAGGGCCAGCTTGGCGCGAGCCTCACGGCCGAGATGAAATACGCCCTGACCATGCGCGGGCGCGAATGGGCCATGGGGGCGTTGGCGATCAACGAATGGGTCGGCCCGGTGCCGGTGCCCGTCGATCACTTCATCCGCCAGGCGCGCAAACAGTCGATCCGCCACGAGACGCTGACCCGCCCCATGCTGGAAAAGCAATTCGAGAGCCTGACCTTGGCCGAGTCGCTCATGCACCAGATCGGCCCGGCGGTGAACTCGGGCCAGTCCATGCTGCTCTATGGCCCGCCCGGCAACGGTAAGTCCTCCATCGCCGAGGCGATTTGTGCGGCCTATGAGGACTACGTCTTCATCCCGTTTGCACTGGAGATCGACAAGCAGGTGCTCTCGATGTTCGACCCCACCGTGCACACCATGCTGGCCGAAAGCGCCTCGGCCTCCGATCCCAATGCGCTGCGCCAGGACACGGCCTTCGACGACCGCTATGTGATGTGCAAGCGCCCCATCGTCATGGTCGGCGGCGAGTTGACGCTGTCCCAACTCGATCTGGCCTACAACCCGATCAGCCGGCTCTACGAGGCGCCGATCCAGCTCAAGGCCGCCGGCGGCATCCTGGTGGTCGACGACTTTGGCCGTCAGCGCCAAGCGCCCCAGGACCTGATCAACCGCCTGATCATCCCGCTGGAGAAGAATGTCGACTTCCTGACGCTGCAGACCGGGCGCAAGTTCGAGGTGCCCTTCGATGCGCTGATGGTGTTCTCGACCAACATCAACCCCAAGGAACTGGTCGATGGGGCGGCTTTGCGTCGTCTGCGCTACAAGATCTTGGTCGATAGTCCCGATTTGGAGACTTACGTCGATATCTTCGCCAATACCGCGCGGCGCTTCGGGATCGAGTTGACCGAAGACACCGTCTCCTTCGTGCTGTTCGAGCTATACCCCAGCGAAGAAGGCGCCAAGTATCAGGCATTCCATCCGCGCTTTCTGATCGAACAGGTGCTGGCGATCTGTGCTTATGAGCAAGTCACGCCCCATCTCAACCGCGACTACCTACGCCGCGCGTGGCGCAACCTGTTCACCGAACACTGATACTAGAGCGCATTGCGACCATTCTGGTTCGCCAATGCGCTCTAGGATATTGTTCTACCGCGATTTGCGAGCCGCGCTTCTGTGCCAGAAACGCTTCAAATCGCTCTAGAGCGATGGCCAAACGGACTAAACCAGTCCGTGGGTTAAGACATCGCGACAAAACAATGGCCTAGAGCGCGAGATCTGATGCAATCAGATCGAATAGCGCTCTAGGCACAGGCGCTGACTGCGCCTTACAGGCAACTGCGCCATGCCAGTCTGGTGTCTCAGGCCACCGAGACGAAATCCCAGCCGTCGCTAAGCGGGATCAAATCTAGCACTTCGGGCGAGGTCTGGCGGTTTTCCTGCGATGCGGCGAAAGCGATCAGCAGATCGACCTCGTCGAAATTCGGGCGCGAGAGTTGACCAAGCCAGAACTGGCGCCCGGCCTCGTCGACCTCCTCGGGCGGGCGCTCCAGCACGTTGGCGTAGAGCTGGGTAACTAGGTCGAAGTCGCTCAGGAAATCCGGATTGCCGATGGTCTCCTCAAACTCCTGCGAGACCAAGAAGGCGGTCGAGAGACCGCGCAGACCCAAGCCGTCCTCAAACGCCTCGACCCAGAAGTTGAGCCCGGAGAACTCGGCCTGGCGCCCGAGCCCTGCCTCATAAAGAAGCGCGATCAGTTGCACATCGGCCTGGGTGGCGGCAGCGCTGTCGGTGAGGGTGAGCTCAAGCTCGAACACCCCCGGGCGGCCATCGCCGCTCTCGACAGCGATGAAGTAGAAATCGGTGCTGGCTGGGGTGAAGCCCAGTTGCGCATCGCGCCCCTCACCGCCGTCGTCGTTCTGGAACAGCTCTAGGCCGTCCGGCCCCGCCACCACGATCAGCGGGTCAAAGCCGTCGAGCCCGCGCGCGTCGATGCGGTAGGTGTTGTCCTCGGTCAGGGCAAAGGCGTAGAGGTCTGTGTCGTCGAAGAAATCCGCGCTGCCGGTGATCGTCTGCCCGACCTCGGCCGTGGGCGCGGTGGAGCGGGTATCGCCCACCCTATCCTGGCCCGGCTCCAAGCTGGAGCCGCGGTCCTCGACGCTGACCACATAGCCGCCCGTGCCTTGGGCCAGATCGCTGTCGGTGGCGCTGATCAAATGGAACCCCGACACCTCGGGCGTCAGCCTGACCACCGCATCGAGCGTGCCCGGCTCGGCATCGTCGTTTTCTTCGAGCAGGCGCCCACCCGGGGCAAACACCTGCAAAAACGGATCGGCAGGGCCTTGCAGTGCACCGGCGCGGGCCTCGATGGCGATCTCATAGACGCGCTCGGCTTGGAGATAGACCGCATAGAGATCTTCGTCGCCGGGCGTCTCGATGGACTGAAACAGCGCCTCGCCGACACCGATGCCCCCCGCCGTGGCCAGCGTATCGCCGACCACATCGCCCGCCGCACCCGGGCCTATGGGGCCTTCGTCGAAAATCTCGATGAAGTAGTCGCCAAGCCCGGCCTCGATCACGCTCTGGCTCGGCTCGGGCGCGCCTGAGGCGTCGACTTGGATCAGCACCGAGACCGGCGTATCACCCGTTTCAAAAGTGATCTCGGGGTTGAGACCGGGGCCGCTGTCGTCGTCGCTCAGGTCCTGGATCAGGGTAAGGGAGGGGGTCTCGTAGAGGCCCAGTTCGGTGTCGATGCTGGCATCGACCACGATGGTGTAGGTGCGGTTGGGCTCGGGTAGAAAGAGAAAATAGTCCTCGTCGGAACTGAAATCGAGCGTGCCCTGCAGGCTCTCGCTCTCGACGGCGATCACGCCCTCGCGCCTCAGATCTGCGGCACTCAGGCTCGGCTGGATGGTCATGCGGCTTGCCCCTCCCTTTTGTCGGTGTGCTTGGAACGGGGGCGCTACTGCGCTCCGGCGCTCACGCCTGCCTCACGCGGAGGCGAGGGCCTGGGTCAGGGCCTCGATGCGCTCGGCCAAGGCGGTGAGGCGGGCATTCATCGCCGCCTCGCGCTCGGGCACGGCGTTGAGCGCATCAGCCATCACCGCGCGCTCGGCCTGAAGCGGCGCCAGTTCGGCGCGCAACCCCGCGACCTCCTCGCGCAAGGCCGCGGCCTCTTCGGCACCGGTGCGCGCCTCAACGGCACGATCAGCCATGACCAGCGCCACCATGAGCATCAAACGTGCTTCCTCAGGCGAGGCCATGCGCGCGGCCAAAGCCACCGCCTCGGCGTCGATCTCACGCGCCAGCGCACGCAGATGCTCCTCCTCGCCGTCCTCGCAGCCGAGGACATGGCGCCGCCCGGCGATCTCGACCGTCACATCAGCCACGCGTGCTCACCTCCGGCAACAACGCCCGCATCTCACCAAGCGCCTCGCGCACAGCCTCCGCCGCCTCAGTGCGCAGCCCCGCATCGCGTTCGGCTGCGGCCTCCAAGCGGGCGATATCAGCGATGAGACGCGCGCGCTCTTCGGCATAGCTGCCCTCAGGCGGTGGGGCCAGCGCGCCAAGGACACGCTCCAAGCCATCGACGGCACGGTCGAGCCGGTCGAGCGCCGCATCGAGATCGCCCATCTAGCTGCCTCCCAAACCCGTTGTTGCACTGCACAGTCCCAGCTACCCCGCAACCGGCGGGGCGTCTAGTCGCAGTTTGCGACCCATGCAGCGAAGGTATCGTGGTTAATGGCGGTTGCCAACGCCGCACGAACGGGCAAAACGGTGCCATCCTGCCGCGGGGCACGGCCTTGACCCATACCGACCGGCAGACCACTCTCCGCCCGCCCGCGCCGGGCAGAACGCCACACCGCAGGGGTGCTACCCATGAATATCGAGACCATGAAAGCCGCCAATCCGCGCCGCCTGCGCATGGCCAATGCGCTGCGCGTGCTGGCCTTGGATGCGGTCAACGCGGCCAATTCGGGCCACTCTGGTATGCCCATGGGCATGGCCGATGTGGCGGCGGCGCTCTTCGAGGGCCATCTACGCTTCGACCCCAAGGCGCCCGAGTGGCCCGACCGCGACCGCTTTGTGCTCTCGGCAGGCCACGGCTCCATGCTGCTTTATGGGCTGTTGCACCTCACAGGCTATGAGGACATGCCGCTCGATCAGATCCGCAACTTCCGCCAGCTCGGCGCGCGCACCGCAGGCCACCCCGAGCGCCAGGAGGCGGGCGGGATCGAGACCACCACCGGCCCGCTCGGCCAGGGGCTGGCGACGGCCGTGGGCATGGCGATTGCCGAGGAGTCGCTGCGTGCGCGCTTTGGCAAGGCGCTGGTCGATCACCGCACCTGGGTGATCGCAGGTGATGGCTGCTTGATGGAGGGCGTCAGCCAAGAAGCCATCTCGCTGGCGGGCCACCTCAAGCTCTCACGCCTGATCGTGCTCTTCGACGACAACGGCATCTCCATCGACGGCAAGGTCTCGCTCTCGGATTCGACCGATCAGGTCGCGCGGATGGCCGCCAGCGGCTGGGCGACCAGGAGCCTGGACGGCCACGATCCAGCCGCCATCGATGCAGCCCTGGCCTGGGCCAAGGAGCAGGACCGCCCAGTGCTGCTCGCCTGCCGCACCCACATCGGCTTTGGCGCGCCGACCCTGCAAGACACCGCTAAAGCCCACGGCGCGATCACCGGCGCCGAGGAGATCGCCGGCGCGCGCGCCAATATCGGCTGGGACGACCAGACCCCCTTCGCCATCGACGACGCCACCCGCGCTGACTGGCTAGCCACCGCCACCCGCGGCGCCGAGGCCCACGCCGCCTGGCGCGAGCGCTTAGAGGCCACCGGTCAGCGCAAGCGCGCCCTGTTCGAGCGCGCCCATGACAGCGCCGCGCCCGCACGCCTCTCCAGCGCCGTGCGCGCGCTGAAACAACGCCTGAGCACCGAGGCCCCCAAGATCGCCACCCGCAAAGCCTCCGAGCTGGCGCTGGCCGCGATCAACCCGGTGGTGCCCGAGACCATGGGCGGCTCGGCCGATCTGACCGGCTCCAACAACACCCTCACCGAGGGCCTGGGCGTGTTCTCGGCGGAAAACCGCACCGGGCGCTACCTGCACTACGGCATCCGCGAGCACGGCATGGCCGCGGCGATGAACGGCCTTGCGCTCCACGGCGGCATCATCCCCTACGGCGGCACGTTCCTGTGCTTTGCCGATTACGCCCGCCCGGCCATGCGGCTCTCGGCCTTGATGGGCACGCGCGTGGTCTATGTGATGACCCACGACAGCATCGGCCTCGGCGAGGACGGCCCGACCCACCAGCCGGTCGAGCATCTGGCCATGCTGCGCGCCACACCCGGGCTCCTGGTGCTGCGCCCTGCCGATGCCGTCGAGACCGCCGAGGCCTGGGAGATCGCGCTGGGGCATGATGGTCCCTCAGTGCTGGCGCTAACCCGCCAGAGCTTGCCGAGCGTGCGCACCGCCCACACCAACACCAACCGTACCCGCCAGGGCGCCTATGTGCTGGCCGAGGCCGAGGCCGCACGCAAAGCGGTGCTGCTCGCCACCGGCTCGGAGGTCGCCATCGCCATGGAGGCGCGCGCGCTCCTAGAGAGCGAGGGCATCGGCACGCGCGTGGTCTCGATGCCGTGCTGGGAGCTGTTTGAGGCCGAGGAAGAGCGCACCCGCCGCCGGGTGCTGCCTGCCGGACCGGTGCGCGTCGCCATCGAGGCGGGTGTGCGCCAGGGCTGGGACCGTTGGCTTTGTGGCGAGCGTGGCAACTGGCGCAAGGCGGGCTTTGTCGGCATGGGCGGCTTCGGCGCGTCGGCCCCGGCGAGCGATCTCTAT
>JBCDHK010000100.1:0-10911 GCA_038750185.1 Pseudomonadota bacterium | reverse complement strand
GCTGGCGTTGTCGATCACCAACACGATGGGTGCTGCACCATCCTGGGCTGCCGTGCCAAGCTCGGCCAGACACATCTGAAAATCGCCGTCGCCGCAAAAGCAGACCACCCTGCGCGCGGGCTCGGCCAGCCGCGCGGCAATAGCGGCGGGCAGACCAGAGCCCATCGCACCGGCTTGGGCGGCGATCAGGCGCTGACCCGGCCCATAGAGGATGTGCCGCCCAGGCCAAACCGCAAAGTTGCCCGCACCATTGGTCACGATGGCATCCGCGGGCAAAACGGCGCGCAGATGCGCCATCACGGCGCCCATGTCGAGCGTACCCGGCTGTGTGGGCGGCGAGAGCGTGGCCTCAAAGGCTGCGCGCGCCTGTGCAGCCCAGGCGCTGCGGGCGGGAGTAGCCGCCAGGGCGCTCTCGCCAAGACCTGCGGCAAACAGCGCCGGTGAGGCGTGATGGGCGTGGGGGGTCTGGTAGATCTTGCCAAGCTCGCCGTCCGAGGCGTGGACGTGGATCAGGGTCTGTGCCGGGCTCGGGATCTCGAACAGCGTATAGCCATCGGTGGCAGTCTCGCCAAAACGCACGCCCAGCGCCAGGATCAGATTGGAGGCGTCGAGCGTGGCGCGGACATGGGCGCTCATGCCAAAACCCGCATCGCCGATGAAAGCGGGGGCGTGGTTGTCGATCAGATCCTGCGCGCGAAAGGCGGTGACGATGGGCAGCCCCGCCCGCTCGGCAAAGCGGGTGAAGGCGGTGAGCGCAGGGCGGCCCTCGCGCCCTGTGCCATCCCAGCCGCCGCCACCGATCAGCGCCACCGGGCGCTCAGAGGCTGCAATCAGCGCCTCGGCGCGCGCCACATCGCCAGGCGCCACCCCGGGCCAGGCCGGGGCAATCGGCTGAGCATGGATGGCAGCGCGGCCCATACCACTCAAGACATCCTCAGGCAGCGCCACCACCACCGGGCCGGGCCGCCCCGAGAGCGCAGAGTGGAAGGCGCGCGCCACGGTCTCGCCGATGCGGTCGGGGTGGTCGATCTCAGTTGCCCATTTGGCGATTGGCGAGAAGAAGGCGCGGTAGTCGATCTCCTGGAACGCCTCGCGCGTGCGCATGCCCGTCTCGATCTGGCCGACGAACAGGATCAGGGGCGAGGAGTTCTGCCGCGCGGTGTGCACGCCGATGCTGGCGTTGGTCGCACCTGGCCCGCGCGTGACAAAGGCCACCCCGGGTGTGCCGGTGAGCTTGCCCCAAGCCTCGGCCATGAAGGCGGCCCCGCTCTCGTGGCGGGCGAGCACGAAGCGCAAATCGCGATCACGCAGCGCGTCGAGTACGGCGAGATAGCTCTCGCCCGGTACGCCAAAGCAGGTGCCCACCCCCTGCGCCAGCAAAGCCTCGACCAAAATGTCCGCGCCGCGTCTTGTGTCCATGGGCCTCTCCTTTGGCGGGCACCACCGCACGCGCGCGGGCAGGCTGTCAAGCGGCGTTGACCGGACAAGCAAGGCGCTCCAAACTGGCACGATGATCACCACGCCCAGCTTCACCGTCGGCATCGAGGAGGAATACCTGCTCGTCGACCGCACCAGCCGCGATCTGGTGCGCGAGCCCACGCCCGACTTTCTCAATGCCTGCTCCAACCGCCTAGGCGAACGGCTGGCGCCCGAGTATCTGCAATGCCAGATCGAGGTCGGCACCGGCGTCCACAAGACAGTGGGCGCGGCGGGGGTGGAACTGGCCGGCTTTCGCGCCTGCCTGGCCGAGATTGCCGAAACCCACGGCTATGCCGTGATCGCCGCCTCGACCCATCCCTTCGCCAGTTGGCGCGACCAACGCCACACACCGCGCCCGCGCTATGAAGGTCTGGCTGCCGATCTGGGACAAACGGTCGACCGCATGCTGATCTGCGGCTTTCATGTTCATATCGGCATCGAAGACCCGGATCTGCGCATCGATCTGATGCACCAGGCGGCGTATTTCCTGCCCCATCTGCTGGCGCTGTCGTGCTCCTCGCCGTTTTGGGAGGGGCGCGACACGGGGCTCGCCTCCTACCGCTTGGCGGTGTTCGATGCGCTGCCGCGCACCGGGCTGCCCGATCCGGTGGCAAGCCATGCCGAGTATCGGCGCATGGTCGAGCATCTGGTGGCGGCAGGTTGCATCGAGGATGCCACCAAGATCTGGTGGGACATCCGCCCCTCCGACCGCTTTCCGACCCTGGAGCAGCGCGTCACCGATGTCTGCTCGCGGATCTCGGAGACGGTGGTGGTGGCGGCGCTTTATCAGGCGCTCTTGGCGTTTTTGTTTCGCCTGCGCCACAACAACCAGCGCTGGCGGGTCTATCCACCGACGCTGATCATGGAGAACCGCTGGCGTGCCCAGCGCTATGGCGCGGAGGGGCGGTTGGTCGATCATGGCCGGGCGACGATGGCGCCCTTTGCCGAGTTGCTGGCCGAGTTGACCGGGTTTCTCTCTGAGGATGCCGAGATGCTCGGCTGCCGCGAGGCGCTGTTGGCGGCGGGCACGATCGCCAATGAGGGCACCTCGGCCACGCGCCAGCGTGCGGTGCATGCCGGCGCGCTGGAGGCGGGGGCGACAGAGCACGAGGCGCTGTGTGCGGTGGTCGATGCGCTGATCGCCGATTATGCCCGACCGCTGGAGGCGCGGCTGGCCCCTGCCGAAGCCGCGTTATAGGTCGCTGACGCGCAAGTCCCCGCCGCCGATCTGGCGAAAGCGCACCGTGTTGCAGCCACCGCTGGTCTCGGGCGGATCAGCGCCGTCACACTCGCGCTCGACGATAATGCGCGGCAACACCACCTCGACCGCGCCCTGATCGGCAAAGGCCGGGTTCCAGGGCTGTCCCGTGCCAGCACAGCCGGTGGAGGCGCCGTCGAGCGGGGCACCGCGCACCGGTGTCATGAAGGTGAGGTTTTGCGCCAGCGTCTGCCCGCCCGCGCGCACCGAGCCCGCCCCGAGCGCCACATCGGCAAAGCGGCGCGTGGGAAAGCTGTCCTCGGCGAAGGCACCGCAGACCGCGAGTTGGCCTTCGACATTGCGCAGCCCTGCCGCCACAGTCAGCCCGCCGCCGATGGAGTAGACGCCAAAGCCGGCAGCATCATCGGCACGGACGCGGTCGAAGGCGATGCGTTCGGGCGAGAGCACGCAGCCCGAGAGCAACAGCACACACGCAGACAGACCAGGGACGAGAGAGAGAGGTCGCATGAAGATCTCCGATCCGGGGAGGGCTGCATCGTGGCAGCTCCTGTATGCTGTTGTGTAGCTTGGAATTTGGGATCGGTTTGGCCAAGGGAAAAGAGCGCGGTGCTAAATTGGCCGTGAGAGGGGCGCGAGCGTCTCCTCCCGTGTTTTTACAGCATTTCGGGCGACCGCTTCAGAAGGTCTGGTCGTACGCGCCCACCGAGGGCTCGGTGCGGATCACCGCATCGAGTGCCTCGAAGATCGTGCGAAGCTCGCCCTTGGAGGTGGGCGTCTCGCAGACCACCACCAGGTTGGGCGTGTTGGAGGAGGCGCGCACCAAAGCCCAGGCGCCGCCCTCCAGCATGACGCGGGCACCGTTGACGGTGACGACGCGCTCGATCTTGAGCGGCCCGAGATGCTCACCCGCCTCGCCCATGGCGACCAGTTTGGCCTGGAGGCGCTCGATGACGGCGTATTTCTCCTCGTCGGCACAGGCGGGCGACATGGTGGGCGTGGAAAACGTCTCCGGCAGCGCCCGGCGCAGATCGGAGAGCGAGCGCTCGGGGTTGCGATCGAGCAGCTTGGCGATCTCGACGGCCACACGCAGCCCATCGTCATAGCCCTTGCCGATGGGGGGGGCGAGAAAGTAGTGGCCCGATTTCTCAAAGCCCGCCAGCGCACCCAGTTCGTGGACGCGGCGCTTCATGTGGGAGTGGCCGGTCTTCCAGTAATCGGCCTTGGCGCCGTGCTCGATCAGCACTGGATCGGAGGCGAAAAGCCCCGTCGATTTCACATCGGCTACGAAGGTCGCGCCAGGGTGGAGCTTGATCAGATCGCGCGCCATGATGACGCCCATCTTATCGGCAAAGATCTCCTCACCCTCATCGTCGACCACACCGCAGCGATCGCCGTCGCCGTCGAAGCCGATGGCGAGATCGGCGCCGGTCTCCTTTACCTTGGCGGCCATGTCGTGGAGCATCTCCATGGCCTCAGGGTTGGCGTTGTAATGGGGAAACGTGTAGTCGAGGTCGGTGTGGAGATCGATCACCTCGCAGCCGATGCGGCGCAGGACTTCGGGGCCAAAGGCGCCCGCGGTGCCGTTGCCCGTCGCACAGACCACGCGCAGTTTGCGGCTGAGGCGGAAGTCACCGACCAGATCGTCCATATAGCGCTCGGCCACGCCCTCGACCGGGACATACCGCCCGCCCTCGCGCAAGGTGCCGAGGCCCTGCATGACGATCTGCTTGAGGCGGCCCATCTCGGCGGGGCCGTGGGTGAGGGGGCGCTCAAAGCCGATCTTGACCCCAGTCCAGCCGTTGGGATTGTGCGAGGCGGTCACCATGGCCACGGCCTGGGCATCGAGATCGAAGGAGGCGAAGTAGGTCATGGGCGAGAGCGCCACACCGATGTCGCGCACCTCCGCGCCCCCCGACATGAGGCCCAGCATCAGCGCCTGTTTGATCGAGAGCGAATAGGCGCGGTAGTCGTTGCCGACGGCCACCACGGGCTTCAGCCCCATCTCATGCAGTTGCGTGGCGATGCCGAGGCCGAGCGCCTGGATGCCTACCAGATTGATCTGCTCAGGGAAGCGCCAGCGCGCGTCGTACTCGCGAAAGCCGGTCGGGCGGATCATCGGGCGGCTCAGGTAGTCGATGGTGTTCTCGGTAACATCGGTCAGCGGCAGGGCGCGCGACATGGGGACAACCTCTCAGAGCGGGGTGAGGGGACGGGCCTTGGTGGTCTCGTCCAGGGTTTTCAGGGTCTCCAGCAGCGCGGGCATGGCGCTGAGCGGGATCATGTTGGGCCCGTCGGAGGGCGCGTTATCGGGATCGGGGTGGGTTTCGATGAAAAGCCCCGCCACGCCCACGGCCACCGCAGCACGGGCGAGCACGGGGGCCATGGCGCGATCACCCCCCGAGGCGCCGCCCAGGCCCCCCGGCTGCTGCACCGAGTGGGTGGCATCGAAGATCACTGGATACCCGGTCTCAGCCATCCGCGGCAGGGCGCGCATGTCGGCCACCAGCGTGTTGTAGCCAAAACTGGTGCCACGCTCGCAGAGCATGAGGGCGCGGTTGCCGGTGGAGGCCAGCTTCTCGGCAACGCGGTCCATGTCCCAGGGTGCGAGAAACTGACCCTTCTTGACGTTGATCGCGCGTCCTGTGGCGCCTGCGGCAAGGAGCAGGTCGGTCTGGCGGCACAAAAACGCCGGGATCTGCAGTGCGTCGCAAACCTCGGCCACCGGCGCGCATTGCTCGGGCAGATGAACATCGGTGATGACGGCACAGCCGATCTGGCGCTTTACGGTGGCGAGGCACTCCAGCCCCGCGTCGAGCCCCAGCCCGCGCTGGCCCGACACCGAGGTGCGATTGGCCTTGTCGAAGCTCGCCTTGAACACCAAAGCGATGCCAAGCGCTGCGGTGATTTCCGCCAGCCGCCCCGCGATCTCGACGCACTGCGCCACGCCCTCGGCCTGACACGGCCCGGAAATCAGGGCCAGCGGGCGGTCGTTGGCAAAGACCGCCTCACCGATCTGGACTGGCGTGGCATCTGGCGGCATGCGTCTTCCCCGGCTGCCAGCGAGGCATACCCGGCTGGGCGGGGCGTGTAAACGCTTGATGGCGGCAAGGGCTGGGTGCCCCCGCCCTGCCCTGGTTGCAGAGCCCGCCTTACCGGGCGCCGATGCGCACGATTTCGCCGTCGAAAGTCGGCACCGAGAGCACGACGCTGTCGGTGGGATAGCCAAGCGCCTGTTCCTCCAAGACGCCGATGGCGATTTGCTCGCCCATGCGCAGACTGTCGAAGTAGTCGGAGAAGTAGTGCACACCCGCCATGTTACGCCCGATCGAGATGTTGGCGGCCAGTTTGTTCAGCTCTGCTTCCAGCGTCAGCGGGCATTCTCCCTCGCGCAATGCACGAGGGGTAAGGCTATTGCCCCCGTCTTTTGTCTCGAACACGCAAGGATCCTCGATATCGCGGTAAAATCCCACCTTGCCCTTGTCACGCCCCTCGGCCGTGTTGGTGCCGAGCACGGTGCCGGTATCGAAAAACGCCTTGACCATGGTGGTGCAAGCGCCAGCCACCGTGGCATGACCAGCGCCGTAGGTCGGGTGCATGGGCGAGCCCTCGGCAAAGGCCATGGGCAGGAGCGCCGAGCCTTTCTCGACCCCCTTGTTGAAGGTCTCTACCGCCTTGACCGTCTTCCCGATCTGCTCGCGCAGTGTACCGAAGGCGTCGCAACGGCTCGGGAACCGATCCTTCAAGCACTCCGCCTTGTGGATCCGGCCCGCCAGTGCCTCGGGGCGCAGGCGCAGGTGGGTGTTGAACTTCTGAAAGCGCACAGCCTTCAGTGCCCGGGTCGCGACCTCGGTGACCAGCGACAGGATGTGCGGCCCACCATAGAGCGCAAAGCCGGTGGCATTTTGCGGGATCGGCGCATCGGCCGCAGGATTGAACACATCGCGCATCCCCGAGAGATTACCAAAGCCCGGATCGAAGGGAGTGCGCATGGCCAGAAGGATCAGCGTCGCGTTGAGATAGGCCTGATAGAGCGCATCGAAGTGGACATAAGTGGCCAGATCGCGCGGTGTGGAGATGAAGCGGCGGGTGCCATCGACAAACTGCTGGCCGGGGCTTTTCTTATTGTTGTTGCGCCCAAGCCCGCAAAGGTTGACGTCAAAGCCCTCCTGCACGTCGAGCCAATCCTCCCAACGTTGCATGTAGTCGTCGCCCTCCTTGGCGGCAGGCACGCGCTGGTCGATCAGATTGGCGCCGTAGGGGATCTTACCATCGGCCAGATCGAGCGTGCCGGTCTGGTCGCGCCCGCCGATCAGCAGAAACTGCGACAGATACGGCCCGTTCTCGACGCCTGGGCTCGCGGTGGCGCGCCAGATCGGCGGCTTCGACGCGAAAACGATAGGCAGCTTGGGCGCGATCGGCGGTGTTGTCGGCCATTGGGATACTCTCCTGTAATGCGGTGTGCAAAGCAGCCACGGGCAAAAGCCTGAAATTTCGATCCTTTTTTTGAGCACTGTCCTGAAATTAGCTTAAAAACATAACTCGTTTAATGAGGCATAGTCGTGTTAATTGGATCATTCTGTGCAATAGGTCACAAGATTTCGTTGCTTTCTGGCCATCACGCTTCGAAGCGCCGCTGACCCGCCACGAACGCACAGATAACATCTTGCCGCGCCCAACTCAGCCCTAGAGCCGAGAGGGCGTCAGAGCGGTTTATCGAGACCGATCCGAGGTCCCGATTGACAGGGCGTTTACGGGCAATTCAAAAAGAAGACGCAACAGTGTGTGTAGCGGCTGATTCTTTCACTCTCCCGTGCGAGCATGTCTACAGGGCGAAGATGAGATCACCCAAGAGTGTGAGGCCGACCCATGCCTGAGGACACCAAGCATATCTCTGCACAACCCCTTATTTCCGTTGTTGTACCGTGCTATAATGAAGAAGAGGTCATTGGGCAGACCCTAAAAGAACTCGAAGAATTCTCCCACACTCTACCGCAATACCGGTTTGAGTTCATCTTCGTCGATGATGGCAGCCGAGACCAAACCCTCGCACACCTTCGCGCCGCCGCACGCCAAAATGCCGCCTTCCGAGTACTGAGCTTCTCGCGCAATTTCGGCCATCAGATCGCCGTCACCGCAGGCATCGACGCCGCCTCCGGCCAAGCCGTCGCCCTGATCGACGCCGACCTGCAAGACCCCCCCCAAGTGCTCACCCAAATGATCGAGCATTGGCAGGAGGGCGTCGAAGTCGTCTACGCCGTGCGCGCCAGCCGCGAAGGCGAGAGCGCCTTCAAGATCTCCACCGCGCGCTGGTTCTACCGCATCCTCAACCGGCTATCAGAGACGCCAATCCCCCTCGATACCGGCGATTTTCGTCTGATGGACCGCAAAGTCGTCGATGTCTTACGCCAGATGCCCGAGCGTCATCGCTTTGTACGCGGCCTCGTGGCCTGGGTCGGATACCGCCAGATGGCCCTACCCTACCACCGCAAGAAGCGCGCGGCTGGCACCTCCAAATATCCGCTGCGTAAGATGCTACGCTTTGCCACCGACGGCATCTTGTCGTTCTCGTCCAAGCCACTCCAGATCGCGACCAACATGGGGTTGTTTGCTGCGCTGCTCGCACTCTTGGGGATCGTCTATGCAGTTGTGCTGCGTGTGATGACTAGCACTTGGGTCGAGGGCTGGACGGCGCTGATGATCGCCGTGCTGTTTTTGGGCGGTGTCCAGTTGATCTCGCTTGGCATCATCGGCGAATACATCGGGCGCATCTACGAAGAAACGAAACGCCGCCCCCTCTACATCGTGCGCGAGCGCATCGGCTTTGAGGCGCAGCCCGCCGTCGCGCGCTCGGACGAGGACGCCTATGAACCGTCGTAAGGCGCTCAGCCTCGCGCTCGGCACGGCGGTATCGGGGGTCTTTCTCTGGATGATCTTCCGCGCGCTGCCGCTGCAGGATTTTCTGGCGGCTGTGGCGCGCGCAGACCTGCGCTGGATGCTGGCGGGACTGGCATTTTTCGCCCTCGGCTATGCCTGCCGGATCTGGCGCTGGCGGCTGATGCTTGCCCAGTACAATGCGCGCCTTAGCTGGGGGCGCTGTTCGGTGCCGTTCATGGTGTCGATTGCCGCCAATAACGTGCTGCCGTTTCGCGCTGGCGATGTGCTGCGGGGGGTTGGCTTTTCGGCTTGGCTTGGCGTGCCGACGGCGCGTGTGCTGGCGACACTGCTTGTCGAACGCCTTCTGGATCTGCTCTCTTTGATCGTTGCGCTGGCTGTTGCACTCACGCTGTTCAGTGGAGCCGATACCGGGGTGCAATCGCTCCTTGGCTTGAGCGCTTCTGTTTTTGCGGCAGCCGGGTGCGCCGTTGCCTTTGTCTTGCTGTTTCCGCGCGTCTTCGAGCCGCCGATCCTGTGGCTTTTGCGCGCGTTGCCAGCACGCGCAGCCGGACTTTCGCAAAAGCTGCAAACCCAGGTGCGCCACGTCTTTCACACCCTATCCTCGCTTGCAGAGCCGCTGCGCATGGCTGTGATGATGCTCTGGTCGTTTCTCGCCTGGACGTTCGAGGCCTGTGTGTTTTTTGCCGTGGCGCGCGCCCTCCCCGATATCACAGCCCCCGTGGCCGCCTGGGTGGCCATGCCCGTTGGGACGTTGTCGACCATGCTGCCCTCGACGCCGGGCTATATCGGCACGTTTCACTACTTCGTCCTGCAAGCCGCCCAAGCGCTCGGCAACCCGGAGATCGCTGCGGCGGCCTTCGCCTTTTTGGTGCATTTTGCGCTATTCATCCCTGCAACGCTTTGGGGTGGCACCAGCTTTGTATACTGGATCTTCACCAGGCCCGACGAGCGTGCGCCACTTGGGAAAGTAACCTCGACACAATGAACGAAATCAATCACAAGAAATCCGGTCGTCGTGTGGCCATCGTGGGCGGTGGGTTTGCCGGGCTGTCGTGTGCGTTCGATCTGGCCCGTGCAGGCTATGATGTCACCGTGTTGGAGGCGGAGCCGACAGTGGGCGGGCTAGCCGGCGCCTTCGAGACCAACGGCGAGCGTCTGGATCGCTTCTACCATCACTGGTTCACCAACGATGTGGAGGTGATGACGCTGATCGACGATCTCGGCATGTCCGATCAGGTCGTGACCAACCCGACCAATACCGGCGTGTTCTACGCCAACAAGATCTTCAAGCTGTCCACGCCGATGGACTTGATGAAATTCACGGCTCTGCCGTTCTGGGACCGTATCCGCCTGGGACTACTGACGCTGCGCGCACGCCGCGTCGAGGATTGGCGGGCGTTGGAGGGCGAAACCGCTGCCAACTGGCTGCGCCGCCTCGGAGGCGAGACCGTTTTCAAGGTGGTGTGGGAGCCGCTCTTGAACGGCAAGTTCGGCCCTTATGCTGAGGACGTCTCGGCGGTTTGGTTTTGGAACAAGCTGAAGTTGCGTGGCGGCAGCCGTGGCAAGCGCGGCGAGGAGCGTCTGGCTTACCTCAAGGGCAGTTTCGCGCGGTTGGCCGAGGAGACCGCACAACAGACTGCTAAGGCAGGCGGTACGATACGCACCGAGGCGCCTGTCGAGACGATCGCGCCCACGGCCGAGGGCGCGTGGGTGTGCAAGGGGCCTTGGGGCAGTATCGAGGCAGACCGCGTCATCGCCACGACAGCGTTGCCGCTGATTGCGGATATGGTCCAGGACTGGGCACCGGAGGCGTATCTCGCACGCCTGCGCGCCATTGATTACCTCGCCAACATCTGTCTTGTTCTGCGTCTTGATCGGTCGCTTTCATCGACCTATTGGCTCAACGTCAACGACACGTCCTTTCCCTATGTGGGGGTAATTGAGCACACCAACTTCGAGAGCACTGACGCGTATGGTGGTGATCATATCGTGTACCTGTCGAAATACTTGCCACATACAGATATGCTGTATCGGATGACGGATGAAGAGGTGATGGAGTTCTCCATTCCTTACTTAAAGCGAATGTTTCCCGACTTTGATCGAGACTGGGTTCGAAACTACCACGTCTGGCGCGCCCGCTGGTCACAGCCTGTGGTGGTAAAACATTACTCCAACCTCATTCCAGACACAGCCGGTCCAAGGCCGGGCTTTCACATCTGCTCGATGGCGCAAATCTACCCCGAGGATCGTGGCACTAACTATGCCGTTCGAGAAGGACGTCGGCTAGCCAAGCAGTTGTTAGCAGGGGCGACCTATGC
>JBCDHK010000099.1:0-10937 GCA_038750185.1 Pseudomonadota bacterium | reverse complement strand
GGGCGGTTTCCGTGAGGCGCACGAAGGAACGTCCGTGGTTGATCATCGAGCCCCAGTCGGGGCTTTCGGGCTCCAGGCCGAGGCCGAAAAAACCGAGCGTGCCGAGCAGGATGGTGGTGTAGCCGATCCTGAGGCAGAGATCGACGATCAGGGGGCCGCGGGCATTGGGCAACACCTCCCAGAGCATGATGTACCACGGGCGCTCGCCGCGGGTCTGGGCGGCGGCGACGTAATCGCGGGTTTTGATGTCCATGGCGAGCCCGCGCACGATGCGGAAAATGCCGGGCGAGGAGGCAAAGACCACCGCGGCAAACACGTTCAGCTCGTTGGGATCGAGCGAGATCGGCCCAAGCGACCAATCGAACACCAGCCCGAGATAGATCCAGAACCCGACCGCCAGCGTGAGCCCGCTGTAGATCGCCAATACCCGGCGGTTGCGCTCGTATTTGGTGAACCAGAGGATCAGCAGGAAGACGATGGGAAACAGGAAGAACACCGCCGCCATCGCCCGCGGGATCGACCAGCCAATGCCGAGGTTGCGTCCGATCCAGGTGTCGTAGTCCAGCGCCCGGATCTCGGGCGTGACCAGCAGGTAGAAGAGCAGGATGACCGGAAACGCCAGCACCAGATTGGCCAGGAAGGACAGTCCCGCGTCGATGGTGCCGGTGTAAAACCCCGCCGGCAAGCCGAGCGTGATGCCGACCATATAGGCGATCAAGGTGGCGGCAGGCGCGATGATCAGCACCACGCGCGAGCCGTAGACCACGCGTGAGAACACGTCGCGCCCGAGATTGTCACCGCCCCAGAGAAAGGCGATGCCCGATTGCGGGTCGATGCCGCCGGGAGGAGCCTTTTTCATCAGGAAGGCGACTTCGCGCGCCTCCAAGACGGCGATGAAATCGGCGAGGAGAGCGGTAAACACCCAGAACAGCACCAGCATGGCACCGGCAAGGCCGATGCGCGAGCCGTAGAGGCGGCCAAAGGTACCAAGTCGGCGCCGGATCGGGTAGCAGAGGCCAAGCGTCAGCGCCATGGCCAGCCACACCGGCCAAAAGCGCACGATGGACTGGGTGATGATCTCGATGAGCGAGAGGGTTTCGATTTCCATGGCTTGGCCCTCAGCTCACCCGAATGCGCGGATTGAGCACGGCATAGCCCACGTCCGAGATCAACTGGGTCGCCAGCACGACCACCACGGCGACACAGGAGCAGGCCAGCAGCAGATCGATGTCGTTGTTCTCGGCGGCGCGCACCAAGAGCCAGCCAAAGCCCTTGTAGTTGAACATGGTCTCGACGATGACCACGCCTGTGAGCAGCCAGGGAAACTGCAGCATGATCACGGTGAAGGGCGCGATGAGGGCGTTCCTGAGCGCATGTTTGAGCACCACATCGCGAAACGGCATGCCCTTGAGCCGCGCGGTGCGGATGTACTGCGAGGTCATCACCTCGGCCATGGAGGCCCGCGTCATGCGCGCGATGTAGCCCATGCCGTAGAGCGCCATGGTGATCACCGGCAGGGTGAAATTCTCGATGGTAATCTCGCGGGTCGAGGCCACACCCTTCAAAAGCCCGAGCGAGGAGGCAAAGATCACCGTGAACACGATCCCGGTGACGTATTCTGGCGCCGATGTGGTGGCGATGGAGCCGACCGAGAGCCCCCTATCGAGCCCCGAGCCTTCGCGCATGCCTGCGAGCACACCCACGATCAAAGCGCCCGGCACCATGACCATCATCACCCAAAACATCAGGATGCCGGTGTAGCCGAGATATTGGGGCAAGACCTCCTCAACCGGTTTTTGCAAGCGCAGCGACTGGCCCATGTCACCCTGGACGAACCCGCCCAGCCAATCGCCGTAACGTTCCAAGAAGGGCTCGCGGTAGCCGTTGGCATCGAGCCACGACTCGACCTCGGCATCGGACATGCGCATCGAGCCTTGGGTCTTGGCGAGTTTTTCCAGATTGGGGTCGAGATTGACCATGTAGAAGACGATGAGCGTCAGGCAGATCATGGTCAGAACGATGGTTCCGATCCGCCGAATGATGAACAGCAACATGGGGGTCTGGTCCCTGTGATAGCGGGGCTTGGCCCTTGCGGGCCGGGCTCAGGCGCGAGGGACGGCGGGGAGCGCGCCCCCCGCCGCGAAAGCTCTCAGCTTTCGATCCAGACCTCCTCCAGATGGTGCTCGAAGGCCTGGTGCTGTTCGAAATTGTGTACGCGCGGATAGGCGTGGCGGAACACCGAGCGCCAGTAGGGCTGGATGATGACGCCGCTGTCCTGGAGGATGGTCTGGACCTTCTCCATTACCACGCGGCGCTGATCGGGATCGGCCATGCCGAGCGCCTCAGCCAGGGCGGCATCGAACTCTGGGTCGGAGAAGGCGGTCTCGTTCCAGGCCTCGCCCGAGCGATAGGCCAGCGCCAGCACCTGCACGCCGAGCGGGCGCGCGTTCCAGTTGGTCGAGGAGAACGGGTACTTGGCCCAGTTGTTCCAGAAGGTGGCGCCCGGAATGACGGTGCGCTTCACGGAGAGCCCCGCATCGCGCATCTGGGCTGCGACCGCATCGGTGGTGGCGCGGCGCCAGTCGTCGTCGATGGAGATCAGTTCGAACTCGGTCTCCATCTGGCCTGCTTCTTCGAGCAGCGCGCGGGCCTGCTCCACATCGCGCCCGGTCGGGGGCAGTTCGAAGTATTCGACATGCATGGGGCCGACGTGGTGGTTTTCGGCCTTGTTGCCCTTGTTATCGTAGCCCAGCGCCAGGGTGATCATGTTGTCGGTGGAGAGCTGGATCGCCTTGCGCACGCGCACATCATCGTAGGGCGCGTTTTCCACGTTCATGCGAATGCAGATCGTGTTGCCGGTGACCACTTCGGATTTGTCGAGCCCGCCGATGGCGTCGAGCTGGTCGACCGAGTCGGCCAACGTCTGGTGGTTGCAGTCCACATCCTCGGATTCGAGGGCGGCGATCATGGCGGTGGGATCGGTGCCGTGGTCGATCCATTCGACGCGGTCGAGATTGACATCGCCGTTCCAGTAGCTTGCCCGCTTAGCGGCGACCGCGCGCACACCTGCCTGCCACTCTTCGAGCTGGAACGGCCCGGTGCCGAGGTTCACCTTGTCGAGCATGCTGCCGTCCATGGTGTCGAAGCTGCGATGGACGACGGCTGCCGGGTAGTCGGCGGTGGCGGCGATGATGGCGATGTCGGGGCGGTTGAGCTTGAGCACCACGGTGAAGTCGTCCACCTTGGTGATGGCGCCTTCGGTGGCCAGGCCGGTCTCCTCGTCGATCAGCGAGGCCATGCGCCCGGCCATGGAGTTACCCTCGACGCCCTTCTCGCACCAGCGGGTGAAGTTGGCGACCACGTCGTCGGCAGTGAAGTCGTCGCCGTTGGACCACTTGACGCCCTGGCGAACCTTCAGCGTGAACTGGGTGGCGTCGTCGTTGGCCTCATAGCTCTCTAGTAGCCAGGGCGAGAAGGTGAAGTCCTTGTTCCAGCGCAGCAGATACTCCAGCGACTGGCGCCCCACATTGCCCATCTCGGACCAGTCCCAGGTGCGCGGGTCCTTGATCTCCTTGACCTCCATGGAGATGCGCAGCGTGCCGCCCTTTTGGACGTCCTGCGCGGCGGCGGGGGTGGGCAGGCTAAAGCCGCCGAGGCTGGCGGCGCCAGCGGCGGTCACGCCCACGCCCATCATCGAGGCGAGGTATTCGCGCCGGCTCATCTCGCCGCGGCGCAAAGTCTCGACGAACTGCGCCGCCATGGGGTGTAGCGTGCGCTCGGTCATCATCAGCTTGGACATCGGTTGGTCTCCCAAACCCTGTTGGCATTGTTATTTCACGCCTTCAGCTAAACATGCAGAGCGCCGAGCGCCAAGGGGGTTAACGAAAACCAGGGGTTTGGTGAGGGTCGGCGGGGCTTTGGCCAGCGCTCAGAGCCGGGTCAGCCCCAGCGTCATGCCGCCGCGCGGGCGCAGCGTCAGCACCATCTCGGGCACTGGGCGCGTCTCGGGCACCAGCGCAAACGAGAGGCGCGCGAGGAGCGTGGCCAGCACGATCTGCGCCTCCATCAGGGCAAAGCCCATACCGATGCAAATGCGCGGCCCGGCGCCAAACGGCAGATAGGCGTAGCGGTGGTGTGCGCTCTGGCCAGGCGCAAAGCGTTCGGGGGCGAAGGCATCGGGCTCGTCCCAGAGCAGGCGGTGGCGCTGGATGGCGTAGACCGGCACGATCACCGTCTCGCGCGCCGCAATAGTGTGGCCGCCGAGAGTATCGGCCTCGCGCGCCTGGCGTGAGAGAAAGCCTGCTGGGGGATAGAGCCGCAGCGCCTCGTCGAGCACCTGACGGCAGAAGGGCAAGCGCGCCAGATCACCAGCCTCGGCCGCACGAGTGCCGAGCACGGATTGGGCCTCCTCGCGCGCCTTGACCTGGGCGTCAGGGTGAAAGGCCAGCAGATAGAGCGCCCAAGTGAGCGCCAGCGCCGTAGTCTCGTGGCCTGCGACCAGCATGATGAGCAGGTTGTTGCGCAAGGCGATGCGGTCCATGGCGCGCCCGCTCTCGGGGTCGTGGGCGGCGATCAGATGATCGAGCAAATCGGGCGTGGTGCGCGGGCCTTCCTCGCGACGGCGCGCGACGACGCGGTCGATCAGGCGGTCCATGGCCGGGCCGTAGCGGTCGATCAGGCGGGCTGGGCGCGGAATGGCAGCGGGCAAGCCAAGCACGTCCAACAGCGAGAGCCGGCCCACGGTGTCGATATAGCCGTCGATGGCCTCTAGAAGGCCCGAGCGGTCGAGCCCGCCACCGCCCGAGAGCATGGTCTCGGCGATCACATCGCAGGCGGTCAGCACCATGGCGGGGTAGACATCGGCCATGCCCTCGCGCTCGGCCTCCGCGATAAGGCGCGTGGCGGCGGTCTCGGCGGCGGCGGTCATCATCGGGGCGAGGCCCGCAAGCGAGCGACCGTGGAAGGCCGGCACCATGGCGCGGCGTTGCCAGCGCCAGTCGGGCCCGTCAGCGGTGAACAGATTGGCGCCCTCGGTCGGGCGCAGCATGCGCAGCGTGATGTCCGAGCGCGGGTAATTGGCCTCGTTGCGGTGGAGCACGCGCTCGACCAATTCCGGCGCCATGGCCATCGACCAGCGCCCGCCCAGGTTCTTGCCGCGCAAAAACGGCGCGCGGTAGGCTGCCTCGGGCACTAGGGCGAGCACATTAGCCCGCGCCGCGCGCCACGCCCCCCAGGCCGAGAGTGCGCGACGCGGCGGTCGGATCGCCACGGGCTGTTGGGGGGCAATTGGCTCGGGCGGATTTACGTCAGGTATGGGCAGATCGGGCACGGGCTTATCGGGCGTTTGCTGGCGGAGATCGGGCGACATGGGCGCTCTCACGGGCGTGGGCCATTGGGGCATCATCCTACTCTGCATTGATGGCGCACTCCACCGCCAAGCCGCCGTCGAGCTGCCGCCAGCCTGACGTTTTTCGCGGCCAAGGCGTCGTTTGATTGCGTTGCAGCGCCAAATATGCCAAAGAGTAGCGAGGCTGAATTGCCGCAGTCCCTGGATTTTACCGCGGCCTGCGCAACGTTCAGCGTGGAGTGGGGGAGCGCCAGCGTGGCACTTTGCCTTTTCCATGATTTGCCTGTGGGCTGTGAACGCCAAGCGTGCAGCCGCGATCCATGCGAGAGGACATCATGAGCGCACCGATCACCGAACCCCGTCCGACCGTGTCCTTTGAGGTGTTTCCGCCCAAAGACGACGGCCCGGCGGTGCTCGATGGGGTGGTTGATCGGCTGTGCGGGGTCGGCCCGGCCTATTTCTCGGTCACCTATGGTGCTGGTGGGTCGACACGCGATCGCACCCGCGCCACCGTCGATCGCCTGCAAGCGCGCACCGGGCTGCCGATTGCCCACCATCTGACCTGCGTCGAGGCCACCCGCGCCGAGATCGATGCACAAGCACACGATCTCTGGCAGGCAGGTATCCGCAAGATCGTGGCCCTGCGCGGCGATCCCCAGGGAGGCAAACCCTATGCGCCCCCCGTCGATGGCTATGCCTATGCGGGCGATCTGGTCGAAGGGCTGATGCGTGTGGCCGATTTCGATCTGGCGGTCGCGGCCTACCCGGAGGTCCACCCACAAGCGGCCTCGGCAGCCGCGGACATGGATGCTCTAAAACGCAAAGTCGATGCCGGGGCGCGCTCGGCCATCACCCAATATGCCTTCGACACCGACGCCATCCTGCGTTTTGTCGACAATGCCCGCGCCGCTGGTATCACCGTGCCGATCATCCCCGGCATCATGCCGGTTGGCAATCTCAAGGGCCTGATCCGCTTTTCTGAGCGCTGCGGCGCCCATGTACCCGACTGGCTGGTCTCCATGTTCGCCGGTCTCGACGATGACCCCAGCACCCGCGCCATGGTCGCCACCGCCGTTGCGACCGAACAGTGCCGGCGTCTGATGGAAGCGGGGCTGACCGAGTTCCATTTCTACACCCTCAATCGCGCTGAGATCAGCGTTGCCGTCTGCCGTGCCCTCGGCCTGGCCGACCACGGCGGCACGCGGCAGGCAGCCTGAGCGCCCAAGCCGCGACAACAGGAGAGACCATGACCACTGCTGAGCGGATTGCGGCCCTCGAAGCCGCCGCGCGCGAGCGCATCCTGGTGATCGACGGCGCCATGGGCACCATGATCCAGGCCGAAAATCCGACAGAAGAGACCTACCGCGGCACTCGCTTCGCCGCGCACAACTCGGATCTGGCCGGCAATAACGAGCTGCTCACGCTCACCGCACCCGAGATGATCGAGGGCATCCACCGCGGCTTTCTGGAGGCCGGGGCGGATATCCTCTGCACCAACACGTTTTCGGCCAACAGCATCAGCCAAGCCGATTACGGCCTCGAAGCGCTGTCCTATGAGTTGAATGTCGCCTCCGCCCGCCTGGCGCGCCAAGCCTGTGACGCGTTCGAAGGCCCGCGCTGGGTGGCAGGCGCCATTGGCCCGACCAACCAGACCGCCTCGCTCAGCCCGGACGTCAACGATCCCGGCATGCGCAAGGTCACCTTCGACGATCTGGCCACAGCCTACGGTGAAGCAGCTAAAGGGCTGCTGGACGGCGGCGTCGATATCATCCTGGTCGAGACCGTCTTCGATACGCTCAACGCCAAAGCCGCGCTCTTTGCCATCGATACCCTGGCCGACGAAGGGTATACCCTGCCGCCGATCATGATCTCGGGCACCATCACCGACCGCTCGGGGCGCACGCTAACCGGGCAAACGCCGGAGGCCTTCTGGATCTCCATGAGCCACGCGCGCCCGTTCTCCATCGGGCTCAACTGTGCGCTGGGCGCGGGCGAGATGCATCCCCACATCGTCACCCTCTCCGAGATTGCCGACTGTCGCGTCTCGGCCTATCCCAACGCCGGCCTGCCCAACGAGATGGGCGGCTATGACGAGACCCCCGAAGAGACCGCCGCCCACCTGGGCGCCTGGGCCGCCAAGGGTTTGGTCAATGTCGTCGGCGGCTGCTGTGGCACCACGCCCGCCCACATCCGCGCCATCGCCGAGGCGGTTGCCGGCAAGACCCCGCGCACCATCCCGGACAGGGCGCGCGTGATGCGACTGTCGGGTCTTGAGATGTTTGAAGCCAGGAGTGCCGCATGACCGACTTCTCCGCCGCCATTTCGCGTTTCATCAATATCGGCGAGCGCACCAACGTCACCGGCTCGGCCCGCTTCAAGAAGCTGATCATGGCGGGCGACTACCCAACAGCCGTCGAAGTCGAACGCCAGCAGGTAGTGAGCGGCGCCCAGATCCTCGACGTCAACATGGACGAGGGCCTGCTCGACGGCGTCGAGGCCATGCGCACCTTCCTCAATCTGATCGCGGCCGAGCCCGACATTGCGCGCGTGCCCGTGATGATCGACAGCTCGAAATTCGAGGTCATCGAGGCGGGGCTGAAGTGCGTCCAGGGCAAGGCGGTGGTCAACTCGATCTCACTCAAGGAGGGCGAGGAGCCCTTCCTGGAGCAAGCGCGCATCATCCGCCGCTACGGCGCGGCGGTGGTGGTGATGGCCTTTGACGAGAAGGGCCAGGCCGAAACCGCCGACCGCAAGTTCGAGATCTGCCACCGCGCCTACAAGCTGCTGACCGAGGTCGCGGGCTTTGACCCGTGGGACATCATCTTCGATCCCAACATCTTCGCGGTCGCCACCGGCATCGAGGAGCACGACGACTACGCTGTGGCCTTCATCGAGGCTACCCGGCGCATTCGCACCGAGATGCCCGACACCCATGTCTCAGGCGGGCTGTCCAACATCTCGTTCTCGTTTCGCGGCAATAACCCGGTGCGCGAGGCGATGCACTCGGCCTTTCTCTACCACGCCATCCGAGCGGGCATGGACATGGCCATCGTCAACGCGGGCCAGATCACCGTCTACGACGACATCCCGGAGGAGTTGCGCGAACGGGTCGAGGATGTGCTGCTCAACCGCCGCAGCGACTCCACCGATCGCCTACTGGCCATCGCCGATAAATACCGCGACCAGGGCGAGGCCCAGGCCAAGTCCGACCCCAAATGGCGCGAGGGCACCGTCCACGAGCGCCTGCGCCATGCGCTGGTCCACGGCATCACCGATTTCGTGATCGACGACACCGAGGAAGCCCGCCAACAGGCCACGCGCCCTCTGGAGGTCATCGAAGGCCCGCTGATGGACGGCATGAACGTGGTCGGCGATCTCTTCGGTGAGGGCAAGATGTTCCTGCCCCAGGTGGTCAAATCCGCGCGCGTGATGAAGACCGCCGTCAGCCACCTGATCCCCTTTATGGAGGAGGAAAAGGCCGCCTCGGGCGACACCTCGGCCAAGGGCCGGGTGCTGCTCGCCACGGTCAAAGGCGATGTGCACGACATCGGCAAAAACATCGTCGGCGTTGTGCTGGCCTGCAACAACTATGACGTCATCGATATGGGCGTCATGGTGCCGACCGAGGACATCATCGCTCGCGCCCAGGCTGAGAAGGCCGATATCGTCGGGCTCTCCGGCCTCATCACCCCCTCGCTCGACCGCATGGTCGATGTGGCGCGCTCCATGCGCCAGGCCGGGATGGACAAGCCGCTGCTGATCGGCGGGGCCACCACCTCCAAAAAGCACACCGCGCTCAAGATCGCGCCCGAGTACGCGCCGGGCGTGCTCCATGTCGATGACGCCTCGCGCGCTGTTGGCGTGGTCTCGCGGCTGCTCTCTAACACTCAGAAAGACGCCCTCATCGCCGAGACAGCCACCGCCCAGGCGGCACTGCGCGGTGATGGCACCGAGAAGAAGACCCGCCCCACCGTGCCGCTCGCTGAGGCCCGCCTCAATGCCTGGCCCGGGGACTGGCGCAACTACCTGCCCCCCAAACCCCGCGTGCCGGGGCTCCAGGTGTTCGACAACTACCCCATCGCCGAACTGCGCCGCTATATCGATTGGACGCCGTTCTTCCGCACTTGGGAGATGAAGGGCGCCTACCCCCGCATCCTCGACGATCCCGCCCAAGGCCCTGTAGCGCGCGAGCTGTTTGGCCACGCGCAAGCCATGCTCGATCGCATCGAGGCCGAGGGCTGGTTTCGCCCGCGCGCCGTCATCGGGCTTTGGCCGGCCAATTCGGACGGCGACGATATCGTCGTCTGGGCCAATGAAAACCGCGAGCACGCCACTGAGCGCTTTAGCATGCTGCGCCAACAGGGCCAGAAATCGGGCAAACGCCCCAACTACTGCCTTGCCGATTTCGTCGCCCCGGAGGGCACGCCCGACTGGGTCGGCGGTTTCGCCGTCAACGCAGGCGAAGAAGTCCACGAGATCTCCGAGCGCTACAAGGCCGAGGGCAACGATTACGACTCGATCCTGGTCCAAGCGCTGGCCGACCGCCTCGCCGAAGCCTTTGCCGAGCGCATGCACGAGCGCGTGCGCCGTGAGTTCTGGGGCTATGTCCCCGAGGAGACCCTGGACAACGAGGCCCTGATCCGCGAGCGCTACCAGGGCATTCGCCCGGCGCCCGGCTATCCGGCCTGCCCCGAACACACCGAAAAGCATGTGCTCTTCCGCCTGCTCTCGGCCACCAAGCACACCGGGCTCTCGCTCACCGAATCTTGCGCCATGTGGCCGGCTTCGGCTGTCTCGGGCCTCTACTTCTCCCACCCCGAATCGACCTACTTCGGTATCGGGCGCATCGGGCGCGACCAGCTAGAGGACTACGCCCACCGCAAGGGCATGACGGTGTCGGAGGCCGAGCACTGGCTCTCGCCCAATCTGGCCTATGACCCCGAGGTCGGCAGCCCCGAGCCCCTGCGCATCTCCGCCTGAGCCGGGACCAAACGGCAACACCTACGCGCCACGGGGCGGGGCGGCATCCCGCCTCGGCTCCAACCGCTTGGGAAACCGCGCTGCTTGGGGTATCGTCGCACCATAAACGGGCCGAGACCAAGGCCCGGCGACAACACCCACAAGAGGCAGAGCAGTGACCATGACCCTCCCCCGGCTCTTCGCGGCGCTGGCGCTTGCGGCGGCGGCTAGCGCCTGTGCGCCCTCAGCCCTCGTTGCCAGCGGTGCGCTCCTGACGCGCTCCGTATTCCAGGAGCGCGCCACCCTCGACGCCCTCACCGACACCGAGATCGCCTTTGGCGTCCAGCATCGCCTGGCCAAGCACTCGGGCGAACTCTACCGCGACGTCTCGGTCGATGTGGTCGAGGGCGAGGTGGTGCTGACTGGCTCGGTCCCCCGCCGCGCCGATCGCATCGCCGCCACCAAAGCCGCCTGGGACACGCCCTCGGTGATCGCCGTCTCCGATGCCCTGGTGGTGGCCGAGGACGGCGGCACGAGCGCCTACATCAGCGATGTGCGTCTGGCCAATCAGGTGCGCTATGGGCTGATTACCGACACCTCGGTGCGCTCGATCAACTACACCGTCACCGTG
>JBCDHK010000098.1:0-11199 GCA_038750185.1 Pseudomonadota bacterium | reverse complement strand
CGAGCGGCCCGGCCTCGTCGAGCCCCAGCAGCGGGATCGAGAGCCGCGTCGCCTGCGCCGCTGTCCCCGACGAGGTGGCGACACAGCGCACCTTGAGGCCCTCGCCCACGCGGCGCCCAAGCCCCTCGACCAAAAACGCCGCCGTCGAGCCCGTACCAAGGCCCAGCGTCATGCCGTCCTCAATGTATTCCAGCGCGGCCAGGGCTGCAGCACGCTTGGCCCGATCGGCGGGAGACAATGTGGTGGCCATGCTCAAAGCCCCTCCAACCTGCGGCCCTTGGCACAGGTGTCGTCGCCGGTGGACCAGCCGTCGTAAATCTGCGCGGCTTCCGCCGCCCTTGCGCCAGAATGCGCAGCACCCAAATCAGCAGTTGCAAGACCCATCGCGCCTCCGTCCGGCAATGCCGGTGACCGGGGCACTACGCTTGGCCGGAGCGCACACCCATGTTTCTCAGCCTGTTCGACATCTTCAAGATCGGCATCGGGCCGTCAAGCTCGCACACCATGGGGCCGATGGTGGCCGCGGCGCGCTTTCTCGACCTTCTACGCACGGGCGAGCCCATCCCTGGCGCGCGCGTGGTGGCGCGGCTTTCGTGCAGTTTGCACGGCTCGCTGGCCTGGACGGGCAAGGGCCACGCCAGCGACCGCGCGGCAATCCTGGGGCTGGCTGGCTTTGAGCCGGCGACCCTGGATGCCGACAAAGCCGACGCGGCGCTGAGCGAGATCGCCACCACCAAGCACATCGAGGTGGTGGGGCTCGGACGGCTCGCCTTCGATCCGGAGACCGATCTGGTGTTCGACTTCGGCCCGCCCCTGCCCGGCCACGCCAACGGACTGCGCTTTGAAGCCCATGACAGCGAGGGCAACCTCTACCAGCACGAGACCTATTATTCGGTCGGGGGCGGCTTTGTGCTCAGCGACGCCGAGCTTGGCACGCCCTCCCAGCCCTCAGCGGCTGGCGCGCCGGTGCCCTACCCCTTCGCCACTGCGAGCGAGATGCTGGCCATGGCCAAGCGCTCAGACCTCTCCATCGCCGCCATGAAGCGCGCCAACGAGGAGGTCCACACCCCTCGCCACGCCCTAAACGACGGGCTCGACCGCCTGATTGCCGCCATGATGGACTGCCTGGACCGTGGCCTCGCCGGCGAAGGCATCCTGCCCGGCGGGCTCAACGTGCGCCGGCGCGCCAAATCGATCCATGACCAACTGCTGGATGAGCGCACCCGCAACCTGCAGATGCCCCATGTGGTGGGCGACTGGCTCTCGGCCTATGCCATGGCTGTCAACGAAGAAAATGCTGCCGGAGGGCGGGTCGTCACCGCACCGACCAACGGTGCGGCGGGCGTCTTCCCGGCCGTGTTGCGCTACTACCGCGACCACATCGTCGGCGCCCACCACGACGGCATGCGCGAGATGGTGCTGACCGCCTCGGCCATCGGTGGATTGGTCAAACACAACGCCTCGATCTCAGGCGCGGAGTGTGGCTGTCAGGCCGAAGTTGGCTCCGCCTCAGCCATGGCGGCAGCAGGGTTGGCGGCAGCACTTGGCGCGCGGCCCGAGCAGGTCGAAAACGCCGCCGAGATCGCCCTGGAGCATCACCTCGGCATGACCTGCGATCCGGTGGCGGGGCTGGTCCAGGTGCCCTGTATCGAGCGCAACGGCCTCGGCGCAATCAAAGCGGTCACGGCAGCCTCACTGGCACTGCGCGGGGACGGCACCCACATCGTCTCACTCGACGCCTGCATCGCCACACTGCGCGAGACCGGGCGCGATATGTCGGACAAATACAAGGAAACCTCCCAAGGCGGCCTCGCGGTCAATGTGCCCGCCTGTTGAAGCGGGGTGGCCGTCCAGCGGTCGGAGGGGCGCGCACCCTCTCGGCTGGGAAAACCGCCGGCCACGGGTGGGTGGGGCCGCTGGACGGCCACCCCGTCTCAACGCCTCTAAACGCTCGCCGCGAGCAGACTGGCGTTGCCACCGGCGGCCGTGGTGTCGATGCACAGATGACGCTCGACCCAGTAGCGCTCCGGCGCGATGCTCTCACTCACCAGCGCCACGATAGCTCCCTCGCGCGCAGCAAGCGCACCGCGCAGCGCCGCAGTCCACTCCGAGACGCCCGCAGCAGCGACCGCGTCCAAGCGCTTGAGAGCGCTGAGTGTTTCCGGTGCCACCGTGGCATCGAACGCGGCAAGCGGCACACCAGCCTCGATCAACGGTTGCGCCAGCGCCGCCCCGTCAGGCGCGGCGAGGACCACAGCACATCCAGCCGCCAGCGCCTGCACCGCTTGCGCCAAGGCGATTTCCGCCGTGGGGCCCAGACACAAGATCGCACCCCGCGGGTGAAGACCGAGACGATTGCTCTCCCCCGTCGGCCCCGGCAGGCTGAGCGGCCCCGCCGCTACCGTACCAGCCGCCGCCAACGCCCGCGTCACAAGCGGTGCCGGATCGGCCAGAGCGTGCTCCAAAACCGCGCAGCGATCAGGGCGCCGCGACCAAGGCCCGGCGTCGAGTGCTGCAAACGCTTCCTCTAGCGCAGCCGTGGACACCACCTCACCGACGGGCGCTGCATGGACCTCCGGCGGTACCTCGCGGCGAAAGCGCGTCAGATACTGCGGACCACCCGCCTTGGGCCCCGTCCCCGACAGCCCCTCGCCACCGAAAGGCTGGGAGCCGACCACGGCGCCGATCTGATTGCGGTTGACGTAGATATTGCCGACCTCAAGGCGCTCGACGATGCGGGCCACACGATCATCGATGCGGGTGTGCAGCCCGAAGGTCAGCCCATAGCCGCGTTCGTTGACTGCCTCGATCACCGTGTCGATCTCCTCGGCGCCAAAACTCGCGACATGGAGCACGGGGCCGAACACCTCACGCCCCAGATCGGCGATGCCCTCAACGGCGATCACCGCAGGCGCGGCAAAACTGCCCTGTGCGGGGACTGCGATGCGCTTGAGCAAACGCCCCTCGGCCTCGGCCTGCGCGACATAGGCCTCGATGCCTGCTTGCGCGTCCGGGTCGATGATCGGTGCGATGTCGGTGGCGAGATGCCAGGGATCGTCCGCGGTCAGGGCGTCCATGGCGCCGTAGAGCATCTCCAGGAGACGCGCGCGCGCCTCCTTTTGCACGTAGAGCAGACGCAACGCCGAACAGCGCTGCCCGCCCGACTGAAACGCCGAGGCGACGATGTCGCGCACCGCCTGCTCGGTCAGCGCGCTGGTGTCGACCAGCATGGCGTTGAGCCCACCGGTCTCGGCGATCAGCACCGCATCGGCGGCGGCATTGGCTGCAAGCGTGCGATGGATGACTTGGGCGGTCTCGGTTGAGCCGGTAAAGCACACGCCTGCCAGGCGCGGATCGGCGGTGAGCGCTGCGCCGACGCGGCTGCCGTCGCCCGGCAGCAGCTGGAGCGCTCCCGCGGGCAGACCAACGGCGCGCATCAGTTGCACCGCCCGCGCGGCGATGAGCGGTGTCTGCTCGGCGGGCTTGGCGATCACCGCATTGCCTGCCGCTAGCGTCGCCGCGATCTGGCCGGTGAAGATGGCCAGCGGGAAATTCCACGGACTGATGCAGACGAACACGCCGCGCGCCGTGCCGGGGCGCTCAGTCTCGAGACGCACGGCTTCGGCGGCGTAGTAGCGCAGGAAATCGACCGCCTCACGGATCTCGGCCACCGCATCGGAGACGGTCTTGCCGGCCTCGCGAGCGAGCAAGGCGCACAGCTCGGGCGTTGCGCGCTCATACGCCTCAGCCACTGCGCGCAGGCAAGCGGCGCGCTCGGAGACGGGCGTTGCCGACCACGCGCCAAACCCGGCCTCGGCCAGATCGAGCGCGCGTGCGACCTCGACAGAACCCGCATCGACGACATGGCCCACCACCCGCTCAGGGTCGGCGGGAGAGACCACGCGCCGCGGCACCCCCTCGGGCGCCGAGCCATCGGCCAACATCGGCGTCGCCTGCCAGACGTGATCGGCAAAGCGGGCGCGCTCAGCCAGGAGCGGCTCGATGGAGGCGGGCTCGTTAAGCGCCACCCCGCGCGCATTCACCCGCTCAGGCGCGAACAGATCGGCAGGGGCGGTGAGCGCGGCATGGGCCACCCCGGTCTCAGCCTCGACCGCAGCGACAGGATCGGCGGCGATGCGCTCGGGCGGCACGCTCCCGTCGACGATCTGGTTGACGAAGGAGGAGTTGGCCCCGTTCTCCAACAGACGGCGCACCAGATAGGCCAACAGATCGCGGTGGGCGCCGACGGGCGCATAGACGCGGCAAGACGTGCCATATTCGCGGCGCAGGATCTCATGCAGCGCCTCGCCCATGCCGTGCAGGCGCTGAAACTCATAGCCCTCACGGTCGTTACCGGCCATGGCGACGATGGCGGCGCAGGTGTGGGCATTGTGGGTGGCGAACTGCGGATAGAGCCGAGCGCGGCGCGCTAGCAGGCTCTCGGCACAGGCCAGATACGACAGATCGGTGTTGGCTTTGCGCGTGAACACTGGGAAGGTCTCGACGCCGTCCTCCTGGGCGCGCTTGATCTCGGTGTCCCAGTAGGCGCCCTTGACCAGACGCACCATCAGGCGGCGGTTGTGGCGCTCGGCCAAGGCATCGAGGTGTTCGATCACCGGCAGCGCGCGCCGCCCGTAGCCCTGGACGACGACACCAAAGCCGTCCCAGCCAGCCAGCGCCGGATCGGCCAGCACGGCTTCGATGACGTCGAGGGAGACTTCTAAGCGGTCCTGCTCTTCGGCATCGACATTGCAGCCGATGCCAGCTTCAGCGGCCATGCGCGCTAGCATGGTGAGGCGCTCGACGACCACAGGCAGGGACTGCGCACGGTGGGTATACTCATAGCGCGGGTGGAGCGCTGAGAGCTTGACGCTGATCCCGGGCGCGGTGCGGATATCGCCTGTCGCTGCGGCGGCGATAGTGCGGATCGCGTCCTGGTAGGCCTGATAATACCGCGCGGCATCGGCCTCGGTACGCGCGGCCTCGCCCAGCATGTCGTAGGAGTAGGTGTAGCCCTTGCCCTCCAGCGTGCGGGCGTTGCGCACTCCTTCGGCGATAGTCTGGCCAAGCACGAACTGGCGCCCGAGCATCTTCATCGCCTCACCGACGGCGGTGCGGATCACCGGCTCACCAAGGCGGCGCACCAGCGCGCGCAAGGTGGTGGCAGGTTTGCTCGGGTCGTCGTCGAGCACGCGCCCGGTCAGCATCAAGGCCCAGGTGGAGGCGTTGACCATGGGGGAGGCGGACTGGCCGAGGTGGGCCGCCCAATCGGAGGGCTCGATCTTGTCATGGATCAGTTCGTCGACGGTCTGAGCATCGGGCACACGCAACAGCGCCTCGGCCAGACACATCAGCCCGACGCCTTCGTCGGTAGAGAGGCCGTATTCGGCCAGAAAGCTCTCCATCAGCGTGGGGCGGGTCTCGGCGCGCACACAGCGCACCAGCCGCGCGCCCTCCGCGGCGATGGACTGGCGGGCTTCGGGGCTAAGCCCGAGATGGGCACGCAGATCGGCCACCACCTGGGCCTCGTCCACGCCATAGCGCGCTCGGATCGCCGCGCGCGAGGGCAGGATGGGGCGTGGCACGATACCGGTTTCTAGGTTCATCGGTCGCCTACCTGTCATGCTGTGGTTGCAGTGTAGCAGATTGGTACGAAAGTGTTAGCAGACAACATTCCACGCACAAGCGACGCAGGGGGCACCCCGTCAGAGCGGCATTGCCGCCTCGGCTGCCACGGTGCGCACTTTGATGAAACTGTCACGCAGCGCCTCCGACCACGCCTGCGACAGCGCGCGGAAGTGTGGATCATCCTGCTCGATGCGCTCGCGCCGGGCAAAGCCAAACGTGCCCTCCTCGATCACCGTCAGATCGAGCGGCATGCCCACCGAGAGGTTAGAGCGCAGCGTCGAGTCCATCGAGAGGAGCGCCGCCGTGACGCCGTCATCAAGCGCCGTCTCGGGCACGATGACGCGGTCGAGGATCGGCTTGCCGTACTTGTGCTCGCCGATCTGGAAGAAGGGCGTGTCCTCGGTCGCCTCGATGAAATTACCAGCGGAGTAGATCAAAAACAGCCGCAGCTTGCCCCCGCGCCGCTGCCCGGCCAGTACGATCGAACTATCGGCGGACTGGCCCGAGGCCGTCAGCGCGGGCCCGTGGCTGGTCTGGACATTGCGCATGGCCGTGCCCACCACTTCAGCAACGCGGTAGAGCGTGGGTGCGGTGAAGAGGGTCTCAAGGCCCTCGGCCCTACTATCGAGCGCCTCCTCAAGCTGGGAGATCACGCCTTGGGTGACGGCCAGATTGCCGGAGGTCATCATGGCGATGACGCGCTCACCCGGCACCGACCAAGTGAACATCTTGCGGTATTTGGCGATATTATCGAGCCCGGCATTGGTGCGGGTGTCGGAGAGACAGACCAAACCGGCATTGAGCTTGAGGGCGACGCAATAGGTCATGGGGGTATCCGCTGGGTTGGACGCCCACGTTTATACGCGCTGCTGCGCGGCTGGCAAAGGCTTGTGATGTGGCCTCAGTCCTCCTGGAGTTGCTCCTGCAAGGCGGCCTCGGCGGGACCAAAGCCGTAGCCTGCGGCAATATCGACGGCGAGACGGTTGTTCTCTTCGATCCGTCCGGTCAGGAATTCGTGCAGGCCGTCGGTGAACACTTCGGCGATCTCCAGGTCCTGCAGCCGCGCAAACATCTCGCCCGCGCGCGTGTGGGCGGCGTGGGACTGGCCAAGCCGGGTGCGCAACTCGTCGAGCTGACGCAACACCATGGCCGAGCAATAGCGCAGCGAGCGCGGGCACATGCCGTTGAGCACCAGATAATGCACCACACGATCGGGCGTGACCGAGGCGCGGTAGACATGGCGATAAGCGCGCAAGGCACCGGCGGCGCGTAGGATCTGCACCCATTGGCCCTCGTCGACCACGCCGCCCACTTCGGCGTCTGCGGGCAGCAGGACGTGATATTTGACATCGAGAAGGCGCGCGGTGGCATCGGCGCGCTCGACGTACTGGCCTAAGCGGGTGAAGTTGTAGCCCGAGTCGCGCAACAGCGTATCGTCGATGGCACCGCGAAACTTCTGCGCCTGCCCCTTGGCCCAATCGAGAAACGGTGCGAACTCGCCGCCGGTGATGTGCTCGGGCGCCTTGGCGCGCATGGCGATCCATGATTCGTTGATCGCTTCCCAGGCATCCGCCGTCACCGCCGTGCGCATGGCGCGTGCGTTGGTGCGCGCCTGATAAAGACACATGCGGATCGAGGACGGATTGCTTTCGTCAAAGATCAGATGCTGGGCGACGGAGCGCTGATCGGCTTCCTCCAGCGGCTTGGGAAAGGTCTCACGACAGCCCGAGGCGACGATGATCGAAGCCCACTCCGCCGCGCGCACCTCGGGGCTCGATGGGATCGCGTTGATGCGCCGCCCTGCATCAAGGAGCCGCGCCACAGTCTCGGCGCGCTCGACATAGCGCGACATCCAAAACAGGCCGCCCGCGACACGGCTCAGCATGGGCGCCTCAGCACACCGGTGCCTTGTTGCGCGCCAGTCTCTTGTTACTCATTCTCTCCCCCACACTCAGCGGCTCAGTACCCAGGTGTCCTTGACGCCGCCGCCCTGGCTCGAATTGACCACCAGCGACCCCTCGCGCAGCGCCACGCGCGTCAGCCCCCCCGGGATCAGCCGCGTGCGCTTGCCCGAGATCACATAGGGGCGCAGATCGACATGGCGCTCGACAAGCCCGCTCTCGGAGAGCGTGGGTGCGGTCGAGAGTTTCAGCGTCGGCTGGGCGATGAAGCCCGCCGGATCGGCCTCGATACGCTTGGCATAGGCCGCGCATTCGGCATCCGTTGCCGCGGGCCCGATGATCATGCCGTAGCCGCCCGAGCCGTGGACTTCCTTGACCACCAGATCGCCGATGTTGGCCAGGACATGGGCGCATTGGTCGGGATCGGCACAGCGGTAGGTGGGGACGTTGGGCAGGATCGCCTCCTCGCCAAGATAATAGCGGATCATCTCGGGGACGTGGATGTAGATCGATTTGTCATCGGCCACGCCCGCGCCAGGCGCATTGACGATGGTGACGCCGCCTTGCTTGTAGATCTCCATAAGGCCGGGCACGCCCAGCATACTGTCGGGGCGGAAGGCTTTGGGGTCGAGAAAGGCGTCATCGATGCGCCGGTAGAGCACATCGACGCGCGAGGGGCCGCGGATGGTGCGCATCCAAAGGCGTCCGTCCTCGACAAAGAGATCCTGGCCCTCGACCAAGTCGATGCCCATTTGATCGGCCAGGAACGAGTGCTCGTAGTAGGCCGAGTTGAAGTGCCCTGGCGTTAGGATCGCGAGCCTGGGGTCACGGTCGCAGTGGGGCGGGGCCACCTCCTCCATGGCCGTGGCCAGCATATCGGCGTAGGTGTCGACGGGGCGGATCAGGCCATCGGCGAAGAGCTGGGGAAACATCCGCAGCATGACTTCGCGGTTTTCCAGCACGTAGGAGATGCCCGAAGGTGTGCGGCAGTTGTCCTCCAGCACATAAAACTCGTCCTGACCGCAGCGTACCAGATCGACACCGGTTACGTGGGAAAAAATCCCACCAGGAGGGCGCATCCCCTCCATGATCGGCGCATAAGCCTTGTTGTTGCGCACCTCGGCCTCGGGGACGATGCCGTCTTTCAGGATCGCGCCCTCGGTGTAGATGTCGGTCAGAAACGCGTTCAACGCCTTGGTGCGTTGGATCGAGCCCTGTTCGATGCGCGCCCACTCGCGCGCTGAAAACACCCGCGGCACGATGTCGAAGGGGATCAGCCGATCAGGATCGCCACCCTCGCCATAGACGGCAAAGGTGATCCCGACGCGGCGAAACAACGCCTCCGCCTCGCCGCGGCGCTCCATAAGCACCTGGGGGCCGACTTGCTCGATCCACTCGGCGACGGCATGGTACTCGGGGCGCAGGCCGTCGGCGTTGTTCATCTCGCTGTACATGGGCTTGACGTTAATCACGGCCTTTGGCCGTGGAAACCCCCCTCCGCTTCCCACCCAGCGGAAAAACGTATCAGTCGAGCATCAGGAGGTGCCGCCCCGCGCGCAGATCGGCATCTGCTGCGGCCTCGGCCTTGAGCCAGTCGCGAAAACGCGCCACGGCGGGGCGGCTCTCGTGGCCGAGCGGACAGACGATGCGCGCGTGTGCCGGCACGGCCAGCGCTAGCGTGAAGGGCGCGACCAGGGCACCGGTGCGCAGGGCTTGGCGCGCCATGGTGAAACGCCCGAGCGCCACGCCCAGCCCCTGCACCGCCACATCGATAACGTGATCGGCCTGCGAGAACGTCAGCCCCCCCGGCAAGGGCGCGGCAATCCCCGCAGCCGTGAGCCAGTCCGCCCAGCCGGGGCGGCGCTTTAGAAAGGCCATGCTGTCGTCGTGGATCAGGGTCTCGGCCAGCAGGTCTGCGGGGGTGTGCAGACGCGCGGCGATCTCGGGGCGCATCATCGGCGTCACCCATTCGTCGCTGAGGTGCTCGCTAAACAGCCCCGCATCATCGCCCTGGCCAAAGCGGATTGCGACATCGACACCGTCACGCGCGAAATCGAGCAGATTGAGCGTCGAGGCGATGCGGATCTCGATATCGGGGCAAAGCCTGGCAAACTCGCCAAGGCGTGGCGCGAGCCATTTGGCGGTAAAGCCCGGGCCTGCGGTCACGGTCAGACGGTCATCTTGGAGGGCGCGCTGGGCGGCCTGCCAGGCTTGGCGCAGCGTCTCAAAGCCCGAAGCGGCGCCGGGGGCCAAGGCGCGCCCGGCCTCTGTCAGCTCGACCGCGCGATTGCGGCGCACGAAAAGCGGTGTGCCCAGGTGTTGTTCCAGGCTCTTGATCTGAAACGAGAGCGCTGCCGGCGTGACGGAAAGTTCGTCAGCCGCTGCAGCAAAACTCAGATGGCGCGCCGCCGCTTCAAAGGCACGCAGGGCGGTCAGTGGGGGAAGGCTCAGCGCCATTTCACACAAGTTTTCCTTAACTGAAGCCGGTAGAGGTCTCGTTTGTCCCAAAGCGATTACAGCATCATGTTAGCGCCATCGCCAGGATTTATCCCAGGCCTCTCTCAAAGGAAATTGATCATGACCCGGATCGACGCCCACACTCTTGACCAAGCCCTGCGCCGCGGCCGTCATTTGCGCAGCCAAGCCTTCCTCGGTGCGCTCTCCAGCAGTGCCGGCTGGCTTGCCCGCCTGCCCCGGCGTCTTGCCAAGCGTTTGCCAGCCCTGCCCCGCCCCGCCGTGCCTGGTCCCGTCGTGCCCGATCCCGTGGCGCCTGCGCCAGCACGCATGGCCTGAGGGCCACGCCCGGACCCGATTGCGCGGTCCGGGCGCCTACTTGGGCCACAGCCCCTTGCCAGAGCCGCCCGGATCGGCAGTGTCTAACCCGCGATTGCACCGCAGCATCCGGGAGCCCCCATGAGCATCACCGTCGCGCTCACCCACCGCACGTCCTACCGCTACGACCGCGCGGCGCGCCTGGAGCCGCATGTGGTGCGCCTCTGCCCAGCCCCGCACGCGCGCACCCCGATCGTGAGCTACACCCAGCGCATCTCGCCCAAGGACCACTTCTGCAATTGGCAGCAGGACCCCTTCGCGAACTGGAACGCGCGGCTGGTGTTTCCCGAGCGCATCGACCATCTCACCGTCGAGATCGACTTGATCGCGCGCATGGTGGCGATCAACCCGTTCGACTTTTTCCTCGAAGAGCACGCCACCGAGGTGCCCTTCGCTTATGATGCGGCGCTCAAACGCGATCTGGCGCCCTATCTGGTGGCGCCTAAGATGACCCCGCGTCTGGCGGAGTTCATGCTGGGTGCTCCGGCCCAGTCCGGCAGCACCAACGACTTCATGGTGGCGCTCAATCGCTATGTGCAGGAGAATATCGGCTATATCGTGCGCATGGAGCCCGGTGTGCAGACCCCCGAAGAAACGCTCACGCGCGGGCGCGGCTCGTGCCGCGATTCGGGCTGGCTGTTGGTGCAGATGCTGCGCCACCTCGGCTATGCGGCGCGGTTTGTCTCGGGCTATCTGATCCAGCTCACTGCCGACGAAAAACCGGTCGAGGGTCCCGCCGGCCCGGCCGCTGATTTCACCGACCTACACGCCTGGACCGAGGTCTATCTGCCGGGCGCGGGTTGGGTCGGGCTCGACCCGACCTAGGGGCTGTTTGCGG
>JBCDHK010000097.1:0-11221 GCA_038750185.1 Pseudomonadota bacterium | reverse complement strand
CTGGGATCGTTGAGCGCGGTGGCCAGTGCCGATTGCGCTACAGTAGGCGCGCCCGCGTCCGCCTTCGCGGACGACGCCACGCTGGGCCGAGCGCGTGGCGGCTCGGCCCCATCGGCGGGGGGGACGGGCGGGCGCATCGTCGTCTCAGGCAGCGTGGCTCGACACGGCCTTGGCAGCGCGGGCCATGACCGCTTCGGCGGCCTTGGCCTCGGTGACAAGGCGCGCAAGGCTCGGCACGGCCGCGTCCCATTCGATCAGCGTCGGGCGCGGACCGGCGCGGGCAATGACGCGGGCATAAAGCGCCCAGACCGGATCGGCCACCGGGCGGTCGTGAGTGTCGATCAAAAGCGGCGCCCCGTCCTCGTCGGTGTCCTCGGCGTGGCCTGCGAGGTGGATCTCGCCGACCGCATCGAGGGGGAAGGCATCGAGATAGGCCTCAGCCGAGGTGCCGAGATTGCTTGCCGAAATAAACACGTTGTTCACATCGAGCAGCAAGCCGCAGCCCGTGCGCGCCACTAGCTCGGTGAGAAACTCCAGCTCCCCCAGATCGGCATCGGCAAAGGCCAGATAACGCGAGGGGTTTTCCAGCAGCATCTGCCGGCCCATGTGCTGTTGCACCCGGTCGATGTGCTCGGCGACCTGGGCGAGGGTCGCGCTCGTATACGGCAGCGGCAGCAGATCGGGGCGGTAGACGCCGTCATGGCTCGACCACGCCAGATGCTCGCTGAAGAGCCCCGGCGCATAGCGCTCGGCCACAGTAGCCAGGCGCGCTAGGTGGGCCGCATCCAGCGGCTCCGCGCCCCCGATCGAGAGCCCGACCCCGTGCAGCGAGATCGGATAGTGCTCTCGGATGCGGGCGAGATAATGGTGCGGCGGCCCGCCCGCGCCCATGTAGTTCTCGGCATGGATCTCGAACCAGCCGATATCGGGCCGGGTCTGCAAGATCTCGTCGTAGTGTTCGGGCCGGAGCCCGAGCCCCGCACGGGCCGGGATGGTCTGCGGACGGGTCATGGTGTCCTCCATGCTCGGGCATGCTCGGGCACGCTCAAGCTCCGGGTTGGGCGATCAGGCTTTGGGCAGGTCGCGGTCAAGCTCGTTCAGAGAGCCGACCCGGTCGCCCGGCAGCGCAAAGTCCTCGCCATGCTCGGCCTTGCCGAACTTCTCGCAGTCACCGGCAGGCACCAGCGTCCAGGCGTTGCCCTGGTAGTCGACCGTCGAGGTGCCGGCGCAGGTGGTGCCGGGGCCGGCGGCGCAGTCGTTCTGGCCGGCGAGCGAGATGCCAAAGCACTTCTCTTTAGCCTGGGCCTGGGCGGTGCTCGATTGGGCGGCACCAAGGGCGGTGGCAACGGCGCCCGCCAGGACGAGGCCGGTGATCTGGGTGGTTTTGCTCATGGTCGATCTCCTCTGTTTTGATCGGGTGGTTGTACTCGGAGGCTAAGCCACTCAGCCGCCGATGGGGGCTGAGGCGGTGTAGGTGTCGTCGTTGGTCTTGATCGATTTCCAGCTGCGCTCGGAGGCGGGCTCGGTCTCGACGCCGGTCCAGTTCTGCTCGGAGGTCTCGATGTAGCCTGGGATGTCCTCCTCCCAGAAGCTGACCACCGCTGGATTGATGTTGAGGTAGAGCACCCCATCGACGATGCGCCAGAGATTGGGGTTGGCCGGGACTTTGCCACCCTTGGCCACGCCATACGCGCAGTGGCCGTCGTAGGCGGGGGCGTATTTGTCCGGCTCGGCAAGAAAGCGGTCGCGGTTTTCGGCGCTGGCGAAGGCCCAGGTGGCGCCGTTGTGCTCGGCGGTGAACTCGGTCGAGCCGGGCACCGCTTCGG
The DNA here is from genome assembly GCA_038750185.1 of Pseudomonadota bacterium. GTDB lineage: Bacteria > Pseudomonadota > Alphaproteobacteria > Rhodobacterales > Rhodobacteraceae > Thermohalobaculum. The sequence continues at coordinate 9,395 of JBCDHK010000097.1, read as the reverse complement.
GCTGGCCAGTGCCGAGCGCGTTCTGCTCCAGTGCGTGATAAGCAACCACATCGTAGCCGCTGACGGCAAAGCCGCTCTCATCGACGTACTGCGGGCCGGCGAGTGCTGTGCTGGCGAACAAAAGCGCAAACGTTGTTCCGAGGGCAAACCTGTTCATGGGCGCGGTCCTTTCCTGTCCCGATCATGCGCGATGGCGGTTTGGAGCCGCCATGGTCACCCTCTGAATGAAGGACTGCGGAATGCGGTTCAAATCAAGTGTCGTCAAAGTCGCTCACGCCATCGTGACACCGGGTGAGATCCGATTTACCGGCGCGCTTGGCCCAGAACACGCCCACCCTTTCGCCACTGGGTACGCCCAGCCGAACGCAGCGGTATTCTATACTGTTTTGCAGGCCCCTCCCGACCACTCCCCGCTCCAGGGTGTGGTCAGGGGGGTGGGTTGCGCTCAGCCTACCCTGGTGTCAGGCGCGCGCACCCCGTCGGCGCCTGTGCAGCAGCAGCACCCCGGACAAACCCGACACCAGCAACAATACCGAGGGCGGCAGCGGGATCGGCGCGGGCGCCACCACCGGCGACAGCGTCACCGAGACCGGGGTCGGCGCGAAGACGCCAAAGCCAATGCCAAACGGATCGGGGCCGAAATCGCCAACCACCGTGGCGACCAGGCCGTCGGCGAAAACATCGTCCAGCACCCCTGAGACATCGGAGAACAGGAAGTCGAAGCGGTCGCCGCCGCCGTTCAGATCGGCGGCGAAGGCGTCGAGGCGATCCGAGAGCACCACCGCCGTGCCGCCCGCGAACACGCTGAGTGCGCCAGGCCCGGCAGTGGTCTCATCGAACACCTCAGCCACGATGGCCACCGAGAGATCGCCGAGCATGAGTGCCGCCAAGCCGGGACCCTCGGCCTCCAGATTGAAATCGAGCACCCCGGGCAGATTGAGCGCGGTGCCAGCAGCAACGATGACCGGCGGATCGGTCTCGACGGCGAGGACGGCAGCCTGGGCCGGACCCTGGACCGCGGCGCAAAAGAGCGCCGCAGCAATCAAGTGACGAAACGGTTTCATGGCAATTCCTCCTATGGATTGGGGCTGTGGGCAGATCAGACGAACAGGGCGTCTTCGACCTCGGAGAGGCCTTCGAGGATGATCAGGTCGCGGTCGGGGCCTTCGAGGACCACAAAGGTGCTGCCCGGCGTCTCGACGGTTTGCGCCACGGCGCGCCCGAGCAGATCGAGGGTGTCGCCCTCGCCCGCAACGACATCGCTAAAGCGCGCGATGTCGCGCACGCCCGCGGTGTCGGTGAAGACGAAACGGTCGGCCCCCGCGCCGCCGGTGACCACATCGAGCAGCCCGCCCCCGGTGATGAGCACGTCATCGCCCTCGGTGCCGCTCAGCACGTCCTGGCCTGCGGTGCCGGCGATCAGGGTGGGCTCGGGCTCGGGCGCGCCCTCGACCTCGATGAAGACGGTGGCGGTGTCGGTCTCGGTGCCGTCGCTCACGGTGTAGGTGAAGCTGTCGAGGATACTCTCGCCCTCGGCCAGATCGGGGCCTGCGTAGGTGAAGGCGAAGGTGCCGTCGCCGTCGGAGACCACGGTCGAGCCCAATTCGGACACCGCCTCGAAGGCCACGACCGTGAGGGCGTCGTCCTCGGCGTCGAGATCGTTGGCGAGCACGTTGCCGGTGGTGAGGGGGGTGTCCTCAACGGCCTCGAAGGTGTCGTCGGCCGCCTCGGGCGCATCGTTCACGCCTTCGAGGACGATCTGCACCGCCGCCTCGTCGAGGCCGCCCTGCCCGTCGGCCAGCGTGTAGATCAGATCGATCAGCGCCGTCTCGCCCGCGCCCAGCGCCTGGAAGGCATCGAGGGGGTCAAAGTCGATCTGCCCGTCGGCCTGGACGGTGAGCTGCCCGCCCTCGGCAAGATCGGTCAGCGTGCCGAGCGCAATGGCCTGATCGGTGGCCGTGCGCACCGCGATCACGGCCAGCGGATCGCCATTGGCATCGCTGTCGGGGCCGTTGCCGTTATCGGCCAGAAGATCGCCCTCAAGCAGAGTGTCCTCATCGGTGACGAACAGATCGTCCTCGGCCACGGGGGGCGTGTTGGCGTTGACCGGATCGAGGATCGGGCCGAGCTCGGGGATGATCGCGACCGCCTCCTCATTATTGACGGCTTCGAGGACGATGAGGCGCCCGCCGTCCAGCTCGATCACCGTGCTGGAGCCCTCCTCGCGGATATCGGCGATGCGCCCGAGGTCGATGTCGAGCACGTCGTTGCCTGCGCCGAAGTCCTCGATGATGACGCGGGTCTCCTCCTGGGTGTCTTCGACCGTGAACACGTCATCGTTCTCACCGCCGTTCAGCGTGTCGTTGCCGCTGGAGGAGACGAGGGTGTCGTTGCCAAAGCCGCCCAGCATCTCGTCGTTGCCGGTCTCGCCCAGCAGGAGGTCGTTATTGAACTCGCCCTCAAGGACATCGTTGTCGGCGCCGCCGATCAACGTGTCGTCGCCGTCGCCGCCCTCCAGGTCGTCGCGGCCCTCACCGCCGTTGAGGGTGTCATTGCCGCTGTTGCCGTCGATGCGGTCGCCGCCGGCGTTGCCGTTGAGGATGTCGTCACCCCCCTCGCCGCGGATCACGTCGCTGCCCTCGCCGCCGTCGACGGTGTCGTTGTTGCCCCCGCCACGGAGGCTGTCGTTGCCAAGGCCGCCCTGGATGAGGTCGTCGCCGAAGTCGCCCTCGATCAGGTCGCTGTCGCCGCCGCCGAGCAAGGTGTCGTCGCCCAGGCCGCCGAAGAGCTGGTCGCGGCCCTCGCCGCCGTCGAGGAAGTCGTCGTCGTCGCCGCCGAAGAGGAAATCCCGCTCCGTGCCGCCGAGCAGCGTGTCGTCGCCCGCCTCGCCGCGCAGCCTGTCGGTGCCGCTCCGGCCCGAGAGGACGTCGTCGTCATCGCCGCCGAGCAAGCTGTCGTCGCCCGCGCCGCCGTCGAGGTCGTCGTTGCCGCCCAGGCCCTCCAGTGTGTCGTTGCCGCCGTTGCCGGCGATGATATCGCCCTCCGAGGTGCCGATGAGCCGCTCGTCCACGTCCTGGCCAAAGAGGGTGAGGCCCGGCACCAGTGCGAGGTTGAACTGCTGGGCGATGGCCTGCTCCAGCGCCACCAGATCGAGGCCCGGCGACGCCTCGAACACCAACTCGTTGCGGCCGAGGAGGGGAGCGCGCAGCTCGCCGTTGTCGATCTCGGTCGAGATCACCCGGGCGCCGTCGATGAAGTCGAGCACATCGATCTGATCGAAGCCCTGGAACACATCGCGCCCGTTCTCCAGCCCGACGACGATGACGTCCTTGACGGTGTTGCCGCTGTCGAGGGTGTCATCGCCCTCGCCGCCGATCAGGGTGTCCTCGGGGGTGCCGCCGCGCAGCGGGGCGATATTGCTGAGGATGAGATCGTCGCCCACGCCGCCGTCGAGCACCTCCTCAGTGTCCTTGCCGCCGGTCAGGGTGTCGTTGCCCTCCTCGCCGAGGAGGAAACTGGTGCCCTCGGCGCCCAGAAACGCCTGCGGCACGTCGATCAGGTCGAATATACTCTCGAAGACGAACTTGCTCAGCCGGTCATCGCCGCCGCCGCCGATCAGCACGTCGATGCCGAGGCCGCCGCGGATGTCGTCGCGGCCCGCACCACCGATCACGGTATCGTTGTCGGTCTCGACGATCGCTTCGGTGGAGAGGACGTCGATGCCGGCGTCGACGGTGTTGGAGCCAAAGCCCGGCGCATCGCCGAGCAGCACCAGGTCGTTGCCGCCGCCGGCGTCGAAATCGGCAGTCGCAATCACGCTGGTGGCATCGATCACATCGTTGCCCGCGCCGGTCGTGGCCCGGTTGCTGCCGGTCACCGTGTCATCGCCGAGGCCTGCATCAGCGACAAAGCCGATGAGGTTGTCGTCGAACACGGTCGAGACGCCGAAGACCGGATCGGAGCGGTTGATGGCGCCGATGTCGGGGGCATCCTCGATGCCGAAGAAGGCGGCAAAGGCCGCCACGGTGGCCGGGGCGTTTTCGGGCGACAGGCGCGCGCCGAGGACGAAAGATAGGAACTCGCCCGTGGTCGTCTCCAGGATCAGCGCCGGGGCATCGCCGAAGACGGTGTCGATCTCAGCAATCAGCAGCGTCTTGGGCGCGGTGCCCTCGAAGACGATCTGCTGCGTTTCGAGGTCGAAGCCCCGGAAGACGTCGTTGCCGTCGCCCGCGCGGAAGACGATGGTGCCGACGCCCTGGATGGTATCGTCGCCGGTGCCGCCGATGGCGGTGTCGTTGCCGAGGCCTTCGATGAAGTCGTCGTCCGCACCGCCGTCGAGGAGGTTGCCGGGGCCGGCGTTGGCGCTGCCCTGGAGCTCGAACGAGCGCAGGTTGTCACGGCCCGAGCCGCCGGAGAGCACATGCCCCGCGCCACGGGCGCTGATGCTATCGTTGTCGGCGCCGCCGATCAGTTGGTTGTTGTCGCGAAAACTGAACAGCGTGTCGTCGCCGTCCCCGCCGAACAGGGTGACGTTGTCGGTCTGGGATGTGTAGTTGTCCAAACCGGAGCCACCCTTGACGAAGACCACCTCGCCCGAGGGCGTGATGAAGCCGTCCGGACCTTCCCTCGGATCGACGATGACGCGCGCTCCGGGGTTCTGGGGGATCTCGTCCACATTGCCGGTCTCGATCACCTGGGCCTGGACCGTCTCGGGCGGGTTGGGATCGCCTTCCTCGCGCGCGGAGACGGCCACGATCGTGCCCTGGTTGCCCTCGCGGGTGACTTCGACCACCCCAACCCCGGCCAAGAAGGCGACGATATCGGCAAAGGTTCCGAGCAGCGTGACGAACTCGACATCGCCTGCCGCACGCGCCTCGACCCGAAGACCAGCCGCAGTGGCAGCCGCCGTGTCAGCGCGCAGCGTACCGTTGACAGCGCTGATCTCCACCTCGGCCTGCTTCTGGTCGTCCGCCCCGCCAAAGCCGAGCCGCTCCGCCGCCCCCTCCAGGGCACCGCCCAGGTTACTGAGCGCGGTTATAAGGTTGCTTGCCAGCACCTCAACGACATTGCCCACCTCTTCCAAAGAGGGGCCGAAGGCGGCGGTCTTGGTATCGGCTTGTCCCGCGTCTTTCAGGACCTCCGCCTCGTCCACGATGGTGCGCAGGTCATCGAGCGCCTCACCCGCGGCCTGAGAGCCGTCGCTCGGCAGTTTGCTCAGATCGGAATTCAGATCATCGAGGTTGACCACGGTGGTCTTGAGGGTCTGGAGCGCGTTGGCGCCGCCGATGATCGTGACGCTGCCTGCCAGCGCCAGGAACGCGTTCAGCAGGGCCGCCGAGCCGGAGATAAACCCGATGTTGCCATCGGTCGCGGCGGTGACGCCATCCTCTGGATTTTCCTCCAGAAAATCGATGATGTTGTCGAACGCGACCTGGCTGCCTTCCTCGGTGTTGAAGAGGATGCCGATGCGCTGTTGGCCTTGCGCGTTCACCAACTGGCCACCGTCATCGGCCAGCGGGCCAAGCTCGAAGGGATCGTCGTCGTTCAGGCGCGGCGCGGCGTCGAGGACATCGGCCAGGTTTAGCTGGGGCTGCAAGCCAAACCCAAAATCACCGCGCGCCTCGACGTCTTGGGTGATCGCCTCCTGGCCGTCCTGGCTGGAGGTGATCTGCAGGGTCGCGCTTTCCTCATTGAGGTCCACCTGCCGGGCCGACTCGATCACGTTGATCTTGTTGAGCAGTTCCTGGACGTCTTCGAGCGTGCCGCGGAAGGTGAGAAACTCGCTCGGCTCGCCACGGGGCGAGTCAAATTCGAGGCTCACCAGACCATTGGTCGCCAGGCGGAAAAATGCCTCGTCGGCTTCGAGCGCTTGAGCGGGGATGAAGCCGTCTTCGATGAACTGCTCTTGCTGATCGAAGTCTGGGTCAAACCCGCGGCCATCAAACGCGTCGCCGATTGTAAACGGGCTGACCGAGGACTGGGTGTCCACGATGTCCAAGAAAATCTCGCCCGTGATCGAGCCATCTGCAGAGGCATCGAACGGGCCATTCGAGAGGCCTTCGAGATCTTCGTCTTGGCCCTCAAGATCCAGGCCGACCGGTCTGGCGAGGCCATCGGAGAACACAAAACCAACCTCGGAGCGAAAGGTCACCTCGACCTCCGAGCCCGGATCGGCGTCGATGACAAACTGGGAGAAGTTGATCGGCGCGCCCGGCGCGGTGGGGATTGTGACGAGGTCGCCGAGTACGTTGACGGTCGCGGTCATGGGGTGTCCTTTCGGTGCGGGGACGCCTTTGGGCGTGTGAGTAGCGGATCGCCCGCCCCGGCACGCCTACCCGGATGAGCAGGCGCCCAGCGCTGAGCGGCACACCGATCCCGATGCGCATGGGGAAAGAGACGCCCTGCGAGAGAGAGGTTTTGCGACAACCGCTGCTCCTACCCGGACGGGTAGGGGGTGAGCGAAACCGCGCGCCTACCCGTTCGGATAGGTTCGCGGCGGCGGAGGCTCTGGCAGGTTTTGGTCACGCATTGACCAAAAAGGGGAGAAGCCAATGCCTTCGATTCGCCAAACGCTGGCCGCAAGCGTGCTGCTCGTGCTGCCGCACACAGCCCAGGCCGTGCCGGTGGTGTTTACCGCCGCAGGCCCCGACGCCGCCAGCATCCAAGACGAAGTCGATGCTTTTCGTGCAGCCCTTGGGGCGCTTAACCCGTTTGTGCCGCAAAACTTCAGTGGCGGGCGCCGCCAGATCAACTGGGATGCCGCCCCCGACACGATCTCCGATCCCAATCCCTTTCCGGGCGACTTCTTCAATTTCAACGCAGACCCCCGCGCGCGCGGCATCGAGTTTCGCCCAAGCACCAATCCAGACGCCGGCCAGCCCGAGGACATCGCAACGGGCTTTCAGCTAAGCAGCACCGAAGACTCTGGCGTGCCGGTGCGCTTTGGCCTCGACACCCTGAACGTGTTCAGCGAGGAACGCCTGTTCGCGCCCACCGGAGGCACGATCTTCGATGTGGTGTTCTTCGACCCCGCCGATCAGGTGACCCAAGCCAAGACGCAGGGGCTCGGCATCGTGTTCACCAACGTCAGCGATCTGAGCGGCCTCACCAATGGCACCATACCAAGCGATGCGGCGGTCAGCTTTTTCACCGAGGGCCAGAATATCGCCACCGATCAGCCCTCGCTGATCGAGTTCGCCCCGGCGAGCGGGCCTGGCGGGTTGTCGTTTCTGGGTGTGTTGTTCGACGAGCCGCAGTTGATCGGGGCGACGGTGCTGGCGGGCTTCAATCCAATCGATACCGCGCTCACGGGTGACGGGGTGGTGGCGCTCGACGATTTCATCTTTGGCGAGCCGACACCGGTGCCGCTGCCGCCGGCGGCACTACTGCTGCTCACGGCGTTGGCTGGGAGTGGGTTGGTCTTGCGCCGGCGGGCCGGGTGAGCCTGGCATGAAGGCAAGGGCGCGCCGGCCTCGGTGGCGGGGCTGGCCGCCTGCCTTGGGCTGCTCGACGACCTCAGACACCGTGCACAGACGGCACAAAACCGCGCAGTGGGCTTGAAAAGTCGTGCCTTGCCACCTTGGAGCTGCCATACTTAGGGCGCAGAGCCCCGGAGAGCCCATGTCTCCCACCCTTGAAGACGCGCCCGAATGAGCCTGCACAGCGCCGCCCGCCCCGCCCGTCACGTCGATGTTGAGGGTATGCGGCTGTACTCGCGTGAAGCGGGCGAGGGTCCGCTGGTATTGTTGCTACACGGCGGCATGGCCACCGCCTCGCTCTCGTGGCGGCGCTGGTTTCGCCCGCTCGCGCGCAACCACCGCGTCATCGCCCCCGACCTGCGCGGCCATGGCCGCAGCGACAACCCCGCCGGCCGCTTCGTCGGCTTTGGACCGATGGCTTGGGACATGCTCCGCTTCATCGAGACGCTAAAGCTCAGCGAACCACCCCAGATCGTCGCCCATTCCTGCGGCGCGCTGGTGGCGTTGCATATGGCGGTGTTCGAGCCGGGGATGGTGGCGCGGCTTGGCCTGCTTGCCGCCCAGCCCTTTATCGGGCACTCGCCACGCTATGCGGCGGCGCTGCGCGAGCACTTCGGTGTGCGCGATCTGGATTTCGCGCCAAGCCCGCTGCGGTTTTTCCGCCGCCAGCCCGTCGATGGCCTCAACCTGGCCCTGGCCCACCGCCAGACAGCGCCCTGGCGGCTGTTCGAGCAGCTTTGGCCGATGCGCGTGCGCCCGCTCGGCCTGGAGACAGCCGATTACGCCAAGATCACCTGCCCGACGCTTTTGATGGTGGGCGGGGCCGATCCTTTCGTCTCGGTGGAGGAGACGGCGCGGCTCTGTACGCTCATCCCAGACGCTACCATGCAGACCCTCGACGGCCACGACCACCACAGCGCCCTCCACGATGTGTCGGTGGTCGAGCGCCATCTGGTGCCCTTCCTTGACTGAGCCCGCCACAGCCAGGCCCGATGCGGGGGCGGTGGCCGATGGCTTTGAGGCCGAGGCCCATGCCTGCACGACCACAAAGGCGCTGGAGGCGGCGATGGGGGCGGCGGTGCGCCAACTGGGCTATCACGCCTTCGATGCTTGGTCGGTCACCCGCGGCACGCTGGGCAATCCTTACCGCGCGCAAAACCTCTGGGCGGCCGATTATGCGCCCGATCTGGTCAAGGGTTTTATCAAGGCGGGCTTTGCCGATACCTGCCCCATCACCGCGCTCGCCGCCCAGACCTCGACCCCCTTCGACTACCTAACGGCGCTCAAGGAGGCCGCGCCCAATGCCTCGGCGCGCTGGCAGTTGCGCACGCTGGCGTTTTTCAACGTAGGCCAAGCCTGGATCGTGCCGCTCAACACGCTCGATCAGATGCGCGGCGTCACGCTCTACATGAAAGGAACCGCGCCCGAGGACGCCGCCCGCTTTCAGGCCAGCCGTTATGCCGGGCATCTGCTGGCGACGATCTTCATGGACGCCTTCGTGCGCGTCAATGCGCCGGCAGAGCCCGAGGCGCCCTCCGAGCCTGCTACAGCCTTGAGCGGGCGCGAGGTCGATTGTCTGGAGTGGGTGGCGCGCGGCAAGACCAATTGGGAGGTGAGCCGCATCCTCGACATCAGCGAGAACACGGTGCGCTTTCACCTCAAGAACGCCTTTCGCAAATTGGAGGCCCCCTCGCGATCAAGCGCTGTGATGCGTGCGATCCAGGCCAAGCTGATCGAGCCTTAGAGCCCGATTTGAAAGTAGTTGATCGATATCAGTGACTTGTGATTCACCACTTCTGCCAGGAAGATGGAGGATCAGATGCCTTGGAACGATACCGCTCGCGATCAGCATAACCGGGACCACCTGCGGTATCCAAGCGATTTGACCGATCGGGAATGGGCGCTGATCGCTCCGAT
>JBCDHK010000096.1:0-11289 GCA_038750185.1 Pseudomonadota bacterium | reverse complement strand
ATGATTGGCTGGAGATCCTGGGCTCTGGCATGATCCACCCCAAGGTGCTGGCAGGTCCGGGATGCCGTATTTCAGCATGGCGATGCGGTCGATGCCAAGGCCAAAGGCAAAGCCCTGATAGACTGAGGGGTCGATCCCGGCACTGGCCAGCACCTTGGGGTGGATCATGCCAGAGCCCAGGATCTCCAGCCAATCATCGCCCTCGCCGATCTTGAGCTGCCCGCCGGCAAACGAACAGCGGATATCGACCTCGGCCGAAGGTTCGGTGAAGGGGAAGTGCGAGGCGCGAAAGCGTAGCTCCACGCCCCCCTCGACCTCGAAGAAGGCGGCGCAGAACTCCTCCAGCACCCACTTCAGATTGGCCATGGAGATATCGGTGTCGATGGCCAGGCCCTCGACCTGATGAAACATGGGCGTGTGGGTCTGATCGTAATCGGCGCGGTAGACGCGGCCTGGACAGATAAACCGGCAGGGCGCACCGCGTGCCTCCATGCCGCGGATCTGCACGGGCGAGGTGTGGGTGCGCAACACATGGGGGGGGCGGTTGTCGCCCGCCTCGCGGTGGAGGTAGAACGTGTCCATCTCCTGGCGCGAGGGGTGCTCTGGCGGGATGTTGAGCGCGTCGAAGTTGTACCAGTCGGTCTCGATCTGGGGGCCCTCGGCCACACCAAAGCCCAGATCGGCAAAGATCGCCACCACCTCTTCGGTGACCTGCGAGATCGGATGGATGCTGCCCTCAGATTTAGGGCGAGGCTCCAGGGTGATGTCCTGCCACTCGGTGGCCAGGCGCGCCTCAAGCGCGGCTTCGGCCAGGGCTTGCTTGCGTTCGCCCAAGCGGGCGTTGACCTCGTCCTTGAGCGCATTGAGCGCAGGGCCGGCAGTTTGGCGCTCCTCGGGGGTCATGCGGCCCAACTCGCGCATCTTGAGCGCGATCTCGCCCTTTTTGCCAAGCGCGCTGAGGCGCACGGCCTCCAGCGCTGCCTCATCGGCGGCGGCGTCGATCTCGGCCAGGTACTTGGCGCGGAGGGGGTCGAGGTCCTGCATGGGGGACGCGCTTTCGGCTGTCGGTTGGGCTGAATTGGGTTGGGGCGTGTGATAGCACGCAGCCTAAGGGATGCAAGCCACGCCCGCGCTCAGGGCAGCACCTTGGCCAGCGTCTCCCAGAGCACACGGGCGCTGAGGGCGGCGCCGGCTGGATTGGCGTGGTAGCCATCGACTGTGTGCAGGCTCTGGCCCTCCTCCAGGGCGGCGGCCCAGGCGCTGGCGACCGGGGCTACCGTGGCACCCTGGCGCGCGGCCAGCGCCTTGGCCTGGGCTGTGGTGAGGCGGGCCATCTCAGCGGGCGTCTCCGGGGCCAGCCGGCCCGAGACACCAGCCAGACGCGCATAAAGCGGATGCCCTGCGGCGCGCGGCCAGGGCGTGAACAGCACCAACGCCGCCTCACCAGAGAGCCTATCGGCCAGCGCCAGCGCGCTCTCGGTCTCAGACAAGCGGGCCGGGTGGAGCGCTTCGGTCGAGTGGTCTTGGAGCACCACCGCCTCCCAGCCCCACGTGAGGGTCTGGCGCACGATCTCGCGGCGCAGGTGGCCTGCCAAGCGCGCGCCGTTGCGCACCACCACATGGGGCTCGATGGGGCGGCGGGCCTGGGCTGCAAGCGTTGCGACCAGGGCCGGCACATCGTGTTCGTGGGTGAACGAGTTGCCGATGAAAAGGACACGGCGCAGCGGCTCGGCTTTAGCGGCAAGCGGCAGTGCCAGGAGCACCACCGCCAGCAGCAAACGGCAGAGGGGAGCGCTCAGCCCATTGCCTCCAACTCGTCGAGCATGGAGGCCATCAGCCCCAGCCCTTTGTCCCAGAACGCAGGGTCTGAGGCGTCGAGGCCAAAGGGCGCGAGCAACTCCTTGTGATGGAGCGTGCCACCGGCTGCCAGCATCTCGAAGTATTTGTCCTCAAAGCCCGGCGTGCCCTGCTCGTAGACGGCATAGAGCGCATTCACCAGCCCATCGCCAAAAGCATAGGCATAGACATAGAACGGCGCGTGGATGAAGTGGGGGATGTAGGCCCAGAAGGTCTCATAGCCCGGCCCGAGGTGGATCGCGGGGCCGAGGCTCTCGCCCTGGACGGCCATCCAGATCTCGCCGAGGCGCTCAGAGGTCAGCTCGCCCTCGCGGCGCTCAGTGTGGACGCGGCGCTCGAACTCGTAGAAGGCGATCTGGCGCACCACGGTGTTGAGCATGTCCTCGACCTTGCCTGCGAGAAGCACTTTGCGCCGTCTTGGGTCGGTGGCGCCGTCGAGCACCTTGCGGAAGGTGAGCATCTCGCCGAAGACCGAGGCAGTCTCGGCCAGGGTCAGCGGCGTGCGCGAGAGCAACTCACCTTGCTGGGCGGCCAGGCGCTGGTGGACGCCGTGGCCCAGTTCGTGGGCGAGCGTCATCACATCGCGGGTTTTGCCGAGGTAGTTGAGCAGCACGTAAGGGTGGGCATCGGCCACAGTGGGATGGGCGAAAGCGCCGGGCGCCTTGCCGGGCTTGACCGCAGCATCGATCCAGCCGCGGTGAAAGAACGGCTCGGCCAGTTCGGCCATCTTGGGGGAAAAGCCCGCGTAGGCATCGAGGACCAGCGACTGGGCCTCGGCCCAAGGCACCGAGGTGTCGTCGGTCTCGGGCAGCGGCGCGTTGCGGTCCCAAAACTCCAGGCGCTCCAAGCCCATCCAGCGGGCTTTCAGCGCATAATAACGGTGGGCCAGACGGGGTGCCGCGCCCTGGACCGCCTCGCGCAGCGCATCGACCACCTCGGGCTCGACCTGATTGGCGAGGTGGCGCGAGGCGTCGGGGCTTGGCAGGCTGCGCCAACGATCCTCGATCTCCTTTTCCTTGATCAGCGTGTTGGTGATCAGCGTGAAAAGGCGCTGGTTTTTCTGCAAAGTCGCCGCCAGCGCTTCGCCGCCGGCCTGACGGCGGGTACGGTCGGTGTCGCTCAGCAGATTGAGCGTGGCCTCCAGGCCGAGCGGCTCGTCCTCGCCTGGAATGTCGAAGGTGAGCCCGGCCATGGTCTCATCGAACAGACGGTTCCAGGCGGAGGCGCCGACCACGGACTGATCGTGGAGGAATTTCTCCAGCTCGTCCGAGAGCTGGTAGGGGCGCAGCGCGCGCAGCCGCTCCAGCCAGGGGCGATAGCGCGCCAGATCGGGGCTTTCGTCAAGGCGTGCGGCCAGGGCATCGCCGTCGAGACGGTTCAACTCCAGCGCAAAAAACACCAGCGGCTGGGTGATGGCGGTGGCGCGCGCCTGGGCGTCGCCCATAAATTTGGCGCGGGCGGGATCGGTGGTGTTTTGCGTGTAGAGCAGCCCAGCAAAGGACATGATCCGACCGAGCGTCTGCTCGATCTTCTCGTAGGTGGCGATGGCCGCGGCCAACCCAGCACCGTCAAGCGCGGCCAGCTTGCCCTCGTAGGTCTTGGCAAAATCCGCAGCCTCAGCCTCGGTACGCGCGAAATCGGCGGCCAGCGCCGGGCTGTCCATGCCCTCATAGAGATCGCTCAGATCCCATTCCGGCAGATCGCCAAAGGCTTGGCTACCGCTCTCTTGGACGGTGTCGCGCGGCAGGGGCTGCTGGGGGATGGCTGGCATGGCGGCTCTTTCTTCTGATGCGTGTTGGGCTTGAGATAGCACGCCCGCGGATTTGCGTAACCCCAAGGCCACGGCTGCGTGCCAGCGCGCTCTTCAACCCACGAAAAAGCCCCGCGCCAGAGCAGCGCGGGGCCTCGATTTCAGCGCCCCAGGAGCGGGGGCTACGCAAAGATCACTGCGAGAGGCTGATCTCGACGCGGCGGTTACGCGGCTCGCGCACGCCGTCGCCGGTGACGACAGCAGGATCAAGCTCGGAGCGCCCAGCCACCTGGATCGCGCCCGGGGGCACGCCGCGGTCGATCAGGGCATCGGCGACGCGGTTGGCGCGGCGCTCGGAGAGGCCCTGGTTGTAGCGCACCGACCCCACGGTATCGGCGTGGCCGACCACCGAGACGCCGGCGGGGTTGAGGGTTTGCACCGAGGAGACCACGTCGCTGACGGTATTGAGGGCTTCCGCGGTCAGATCGGTCTGGTTGAAGCCGAAGAACACGATGAAGTCAGCGGCGGCAGAGGGCGAGCAGGCAGCGAGCGCCTCATTGACCAGTGCCAGCGCCTCATCGGCAGTCAGCGGGCATTTGGCACCGTTGGACTCGGCATAGTAGACGAACAGGTACTGCTCCCAGACGCCTTGCAGACGCGCGCAGGCCTCAGGGCGCTCGGCCTTGTTGCCAGCGATCACCGAGACGACCTGATCGTAGAGCGCGCCGGTCTCGCCATTGACACCGAGCTGGCCGGGCGAGGTGGCCATCGGCTCGGCCCCACCCTCGGCCTGACGGGCCTTGGCCATGTAGGAGGTGGCGTTCATCCAGGCACTATTGCCGGCCTGGCTGCGCGCGAGTTCAGTGTATTCGGAGGCCAGCGCCCCCGTAAAGCCCGGCCCACCACGGTCGGTGGCCAGGTAGCTCTCCGCGCCGAAGGTCGCGCCGAGCGAGGCGCCGGGTAGCTCAGAGCACCCGGCCAGGGCCAGCGCAGACGCCCCCAGCATCAGACGAACAACAGTCTTCATCCCTCTCTCCGTTCTATGGGGGCGCCGCCGCGCGGCCACCCGAGATCGTTGTGCCGGCCCGGTCACCGGCCTGCGACGTTTGGTGTTGCACGAACGCGGTGAAATCTCAATCGCCGCTGCGGCAGGGAAGCCGCCTTGGCGCGACTTTCGGGCCACAGTCACGTTTTAACAACACCCTGGCCCTAAAACCGGTTCCCAACAGCCTTTCGGGCACCCCACGAGCGGGAGCGGAGCCGCTTTCCGATGAATATAGCCACGATTTTGATCGCGGACGACGATGCCGGCCAGCGGCGCTATCTCCAGGCGCTGCTTGGGGCGTCTGGCTTCGAGACCCAAGCCGTCGGCGGCGGCGAGGCGGCCCTGGCGGCGGTGTTGAGCCCGCCTGCGCGCCCGCCCGCCCTGTTGCTCCTCGACATCGCCATGCCCGATCTCGACGGCATCAGCGTGCTCAAGCGCCTGCGCGCCGCCGGCGCCGGGCTGCCCGTCCTGGTGATCACCTCCGACGGCTCGATCGCGCGCGCAGTCGAGGCCATGCAGGCCGGCGCCACCGATTTTCTGGTCAAGCCGGTCGGCCCGGAGCGGCTGGAAGTCTCGATCCGCAATGCACTCTCGCTCTCGACGCTCTCCGACGAAGTCCAGCGCCTCAGCCGCCGCCAGGACAACCGCTTAGGCTTTGACGATCTGATCGCGGTCTCGCCGGCGATGCGTGAGGCGATCGGACTGGCGCGCCGCGCCGCACGCTCGGACATCCCGCTCCTGATCGAGGGCGAATCGGGCACCGGCAAGGAGGTGTTCGCGCGCGCCGTCCACGGTGAGAGCACCCGCGCGGGCGGGCCGTTCGTCGCCGTCAACTGCGGCGCGCTGCCGGCACAACTGGTCGAGTCGATCCTGTTCGGCCACGAAAAAGGCGCCTTCACCGGCGCGCTGACCCGTAGGCGCGGGCGTTTCCAGGAGGCCAGCGGCGGCACGCTGTTTCTCGATGAGGTCGGCGATCTGCCCCCCGAAGCCCAGGTCAAACTGCTGCGCGCGCTCCAGAACGGTGAGGTCGATCCAGTCGGCGCGGAGGCGCCCGAGCGCGTCGATGTGCGGCTGATCTCGGCCACCAACCGCGATCTTGGCGCGCTGATCGCCAAGGATGCCTTTCGTGAGGACCTCTATTACCGCATCGCCGCCTTTCCGCTCGGGCTCGCGCCGCTACGCCAACGCCGTGAGGATATCGCGCCCCTGGCCCACGCCTTTCTCAAGCGCCTGGCCGCCCTGGAGGCGATCCCGGTCGAGGGCTTCACCGCCGAGGCGCTGGCGCTGATCGAGGCCGCGCCCTGGCCCGGTAACGTGCGCCAATTGGAAAACGCCCTCCACCGCGCCGTGGTGCTGAGCGATGGGGCGCGCATCGGCGTGCGCGATATTCGCGTCGGCCCCGCGCCGGGGCGGGGGGAGGCGTCCCTGCCCGCCACCCAAGAGCCGCCAGCACCCGATCCAAGCAGCGCCTTTTTCGGCCCCGACGGCCAGATCCGCCGCCTGGCCGACATCGAAGCCGAGACAATCCGGCGCGCCTTGGCGCTCTACCGCGGACGGATCTCCGAGGCCGCACGGCGCCTTGGCATCGGGCGCTCCACGCTCTATCGCAAGATCGACGAGTTGCGCCTGTCAACCGAAGTGGAGCGCGACGAGGACGAATGATGGTGACGGGTGATCGCCGTGGCTGGTGTCCCCAGACAAGCTAGCCGGCTGAGCCCATACCGAGCGCCGAGAGATAGGTGTCGAGCAGGGCTTCTTCCTCGGCGCGCTCGTCGGCGTCTTTCTTGCGGATCGAGACCACTTTGCGCAGGATCTTGGTGTCGAAACCGTTGGCCTTGGCCTCGGCATAGACTTCCTTGATCTCGTCGGCCACTTCGGCCTTGCGCTCCTCCAGCGCTTCGATGCGCTCGATGATCGAACGCAATTGCCCGCCCGAGACCGATTCTGTGGACGCGGTGCTACCAGCGCCCGGGATAGCCCCGGACGCAAAAGGGGAATGCTCGTTCATGCCTGCTCTCCATTGCCTGTAGTGCCGTGCCGGTTGTCCGGTCTTTTCGACAGGGCGACAGAGTGGCCCAGAGCGCGGCCCAATGCACGCGAAAAATGGGCGCTAGAAATGGCCCACGGGAAAGGGACGCGCGCGCCTGCCCTCAGTGGCCGCCGCCCTTGGCGGCAAAGGCCGCTTTTTGCTCGGGGCTGGCCTCGGTCTGATGCTTGGCGCGCCATGCCTCATAGGGCTCGCCATAGACGATCTCGCGCGCCTTGGCCTTGTCGAGCGCCAGCCCGCGGGCTTCGGCTTCCTCCTGGTACCAGCGGCTCAGACAATTGCGGCAAAAGCCGGCCAGGTTCATCAGATCGATGTTCTGGACATCGGTGCGCGTGCGCAAATGATCGCGCAGACGGCGAAAGGCGGCGGCTTCCAGGGCTTCTTGGCTCGGCTCGGGGCTGTCGGTCATGGCACTCTCCTTTGGCTGGGCAAGAGATGGCGTCTGGCGCGCCCGGCCTCAAGTCTCGGCCAGCGCTTCGGCCACACCAGCGCCGATCAAAGGTGCAAGACGCGCCGCCCAGGCGTCCTGGCCTGCCGCCTCGGCGATCAGATCGTTGCGGATCTCGATTAGCACATGGGGCAGGGCGCGCGCAGTGCCGTGGCGGTCCATGCAGTCCCCCGTCAGCGTCCCGGTGTAGGGTTCGTTATCGCCCACCACCAGCGCCGGATCGGCGGTGAGCGCGCGCCTGAGCGGCGCCACAAGGCGTTCGTCGCGGTTCCAGAGCAAACCGACATGCCAAGGCCGCGGCGCGCGCCCGCGCAACTGCGGCGTAAACGAGTGCACCGAGACCAGCGCCATCGCACGCCCCTCCGCCTCTGCCGCATCCAAAGCCGCCGCGATGGCCGCATGATAAGGCCGGTGATAAGCAGCCAGACGCGCCTCGACCTCCTCGGGCCCGGCGTGGCGATTGCCGGGCACGATCGAGCCGTCGTAGAGCTTCATCACCAGCGTCGGGTCGTCCTCGCCGCGGTTGGGATCGATGACCAGGCGCGAATAGGTCGAGAGCACCGCCGCTGCCCCCAGGCGCTCGGCCAGCCCCAACGTCACACCGCGCGCGCCGATGTCATAGGCGATGTGGCGGGCCATATCGGCCGCGCCAAGCCCCAGATCACCAAGCACCGGCGGCACCGCATTAGCCGCATGATCGCACACCAACAACACGCCCGAGAGCCCGCCCGGGCGCGCTTCGATGCGCTCGACCGGAGCGAAATCGGTCTGGCCCGGGTTGGGTTGTGTCATCGAACCTCCACGAAAACGCCATCCGCGCGTGTCACCCCCTCTGCGACACTTTCAGCCAGCGAGCCTTGCCAGCAGCGCGCCGCGCAGGGATAGTCGCAAACGCGTCAGCACAGGCGCCAGACACGAGACGACCGATAAGGGGGTGCCATGAGCCGTCGCGAGAGAAACGTCAAGATCGTCGCCACGGTCGGCCCAGCCAGTTCGAGCCGCGAAGCGCTCCTGGCGCTGTTCAATGCCGGGGTCGACACCTTCCGCCTCAACATGAGCCACGGCAGCCACGACGAGTTGCGCGAGCGCTATGCCCTGATCCGCGAGGTCGAGCACGAGGTCGAGCGCCCCATCGCCATTCTGGGCGATCTGCAAGGCCCCAAGCTGCGCGTGGGCCGGTTTGCGGCGGGGCCGCACCAACTGGTCACCGGACAGAGCTTTCGCTTTGATCTTGACGAGGTCGAGGGCGACGCCACGCGCGTGCATCTGCCCCACCCGGAGATCTTTGCCGCGCTCAAGCCCGGCGCCCATCTTTTGGTCAACGACGGCAAGATCAAGATGCGCGTGCTCTCGTGCGACACCTCCCACGCCGAGTGCGAAGTGCTGGCCGGGGGCGAGATCTCCAACAACAAGGGCGTCAACGTGCCCGATGTGGTGTTGCCCTTGGCAGCGCTCACCGAGAAGGACCGGCGCGATCTCGATCTGGTGCTGGAGTTGGGCGTCGACTGGGTGGCGCTCTCGTTCGTCCAGCGCCCCGAGGATGTCGCGGAGGCGCGCGCGCTCATCGGCGAGCGGGCGGCGATCATGGTCAAGGTGGAAAAACCCGCCGCGGTGGCGTGTTTCGAGGACATCCTGGCCGTCACCGATGCAATCATGGTCGCGCGCGGCGATCTGGGCGTCGAGATGCCGATCTGGGAGCTGCCGCCGATCCAAAAGCGCATGATCCGCGAGTGTCGGCGTGCTGCCAAGCCGGTGGTGGTGGCGACACAGATGCTGGAGAGCATGATCTCCTCGCCCATGCCGACGCGCGCCGAAGTCTCGGATGTGGCCACGGCGATCTATGAGGGGGCGGATGCGGTGATGCTCTCGGCTGAGTCGGCGGCGGGGCAGTATCCGGTCGAGGCGGTGACGATGATGGACTCGATTGCCCGCACCGTCGAGGGCGAGGCGGTCTATCGCCAGATCATCGCCGCCGCACGCGAGATCGAGCGCACGTCTGTCGCCGATGCGATCACGGCTGCGGCGCGCGAGGTGGCCGAGGCGACCCAAGTCAAGGCGATCTGCTGTTTCACCCACTCGGGCACCACCGCCCAACTGGCCGCGCGCGAGCGCCCTGGCGTGCCGATCCTGGCGCTCACCCCCATCGAGGCGACGGCGCGGCGGCTGTCGCTGGTCTGGGGGCTGCACTGTACGATCTCGCCGCCGGTCGAGCGCTTTAAGTTTGCCGTGATCAATGCGATCCGTGCGGCCAAGCGCGACGGTTTCGCCGATCCCGAGGACAACATCATCGTCACCGCCGGGGTGCCCTTTAATCAGTCGGGCACCACCAACATCTTACGCGTGGCGCCCATGGACGAGCGCCGCGTCTACGACGGCGGCCAGGAGTAAAGTCTCACTCGACAAGCGTTGCGACGACGTAACCGATTGCACCTCAGCGCGCGCTGCGGCGCAATCGGCTCCCACCCAAAGCCGGAACTGGCCATAGGAGAGCACCGCCATGCGCATCATCGACCGTGCAGAATACGCGAGCAAACCCAAGGTTTTGACCATGCCGCCCTCAGCCGTCGTCATGGACGCGGCCAAGGAGATGACCAAGCGCGGCTACGGCTCGGTGGTCATCACCGACGAGCACGACAAGCTGATCGGCATCGTCACCGAACGCGATCTGATGGGCAAAGTGACGGCAGCGGGGCTCGATCCCAAGGCGATCCACCTCGAAGACATCATGACGCGCGAGGTGCGCGTGGCCAAGGCCGACGACGAACTGATCGACTGGCTGCGCATCATGTCCAACGAGCGCTTTCGCCGCCTGCCCATCGTCGATGACGAGGGCAAGGTGATCGCGATGATGACCCAGGGCGATTTCGTCTCCTACACGTGGCCCGAACTGTTGCAACAGGCCAAGATCGCGGCCCAGGCGGCGGTGGGCAAGAACTACCCGCTGGCGCTGGTGGTCGGCTCGGTGCTGGTCTATTCGCTGGTACTGGTGGCGATCTTGAACGCAACCTGAGCCCGCGCGCACAAGATCGCCCCGCCAAGGCGTCCAAGCCCGCCAAGGCGACCAAATCCAAGTCTGGGCGCGCTGCCAAGACGCGTGGCGCAGCGCCGTCCAAGGCGCCGCGGTCGTCTGTCTGGCGTGTCCTGCGGCGCTGGGGTGTCCGCTTAGTTGCGGTGGCGGGGTTGGTCCTGGTCGCCGTTTTGCTCTGGGTGGCGGCCTACCGGGTGCTCGATCCGCCGGGCGGGCTCTACATGGCGCGCGAGGCGGCGCGGCTTGGCGGGCTGCGCCACGAGTGGGTTGGATTGGCCGATATCTCACCAGCGCTGGTGCAGGCTGTGATCGCGGCCGAAGACGCCCGGTTTTGCCGCCATGCTGGCTTGGATTTCGAGGCGATCCGCGCGGCGTGGCAGGCCAATGCCGAGGGCGGCACGCTGCGCGGCGGCTCGACGCTGACCCAGCAGGTGGCGAAGAACGTGTTTCTCTGGCCCGAACGCTCGTGGCTGCGCAAAGGCTTGGAGGCCGGATTTGCGCTGGCCGTTGAGGCGCTTTGGCCCAAGGCGCGCATTATCGAGGTCTATCTCAACGTCGCCGAGTTCGACACCGGTGTGTTCGGGGCCGAGGCGGCGGCGCGCCATCATTTCGGTGTCGGGGCGGCAGGGCTGAACGCATCACAGGCCGCGCGACTGGCGGCGGTTTTGCCCGATCCCAAGGGGCGCTCGGCAGTGCGTCCTTCGGCGGCGACCGCCAGACGCGTCCAGCGCATCGCCGAGGGTGCACGGGTGATCGCGGCTCAGGGCGGCGCTGGGTGTATTTCAGAGCGATTTCAAAGGAGCGGCACCAGCGACTGATCAGGAAATCGCGGCAAGACGATATTCTACAGCATTGCGCCTGATCCAACGTTCGGGCGCAATGCTGTAGGGTAGGACCGGCATGGCGCTTCGCGCCCCACCCACCCTGGCATGGGGTTTGTTTTTGTGGGGTGTCCGGCGCCCCTCCGCGCGACGCGCCATGCCGGTGCAGACTTGCATCAGTACCCCGGCTTGGGCAGAGAGGTCGGTATGCATCGTCTCTACCACCTGCCGCTGTCGGCGTTTTGCCGCAAGATCCGCCTGGTCCTGGCGGAAAAGCGCATCGAGGCCGAACT
>JBCDHK010000095.1:0-11293 GCA_038750185.1 Pseudomonadota bacterium | reverse complement strand
GGCTATGGCCCGGGTGGCGTTGCCATGATCGTCGAGGCGCTGACCGACAACCGCAACCGCACCGCCTCCAACGTGCGCTCGACGTTTTCCAAGAACGGCGGCAATCTGGCCGAGACCGGCGCGGTGTCGTTCATGTTCGACCGCAAGGGCTGCATTGCCTATCCGGTCGAGGCGGGCGACGGCGAGGCGGTGCTGGAGGCGGCCATCGAGGCCGGTGCCGAGGATGTCGAAACGGGCGAGGACGGCCACACCATCTGGACCGAAGCCGGTGATCTGGCCGAGGTCTCGACGGCGTTGGAGGCGGTCCTGGGCGAGGCCGAGACCACGCGTCTGGTCTGGAAGCCGCAGACGCTGACCCCGGTTGATGAGGGCGCCGGTGCGACGCTGATGAAGCTGATCGCTGCGCTTGAGGATGACGATGACGTCCAGAACGTCACGGCGAATTTCGACATGTCCGATGATATTCTAGAGAAACTCGCCTCATAGGGCGCGCGCGCCGCCGCGTCCTGGCGGCCCCACCCACCCATGGCCGACGGTAGGATGGATCGAATGTCAGGCGCCCCTCCGGCCGCCAGGACGCGGCAGCGCTCTCAGGCGGTGGTGCTCAACCGGCCACCCAGGCGAAGACTTTGAACGCTGCGCGCAAGCCCCGTGCGGTCGTCGGTCTCGACCAGCGTGCCACAGACCGTGGCCGCGCCCAAGGCCGGCTCGAACCGCCCCGCCCCCATCCCAGTGACGAAACGGCGCAGCGGCTCTTCGCGGTCCATGCCGATGACGCTGTCGTAATCACCGCACATCCCGGCGTCGGTCTGGTAGGCGGTGCCGCGCGCGAGCACCATGGCATCGGCTGTCGGCACATGGGTGTGCGAGCCCACCACCAGCGAGGCCCGCCCGTCGCACCAATGCCCAATGGCCATCTTCTCAGAGGTGGCCTCGGCGTGGATCTCGACCACGGTCGCCGCCACCGTTCCGCCCAGCGGATGCTGCTTGAGCACCCCCTCCAGCGCCGAGAACGGATCGTCGTAGGGGCGGCTCATGAACACGCGTCCGAGCGCCACCGTCACCAACACACGCCGCCCGCGGCTGGCCTCGAACACGCCAAAGCCGCGCCCTGGCGCGCCCTTGGCAAAGTTGAGCGGGCGGATCAGGCGCGGCTCGCCCTCGATAAAGCGCAGCATCTCTTTTTGGTCGAAGGCGTGATCGCCAAGCGTGATCGCATCGGCGCCAGCTGCGAGCAGTTCCTGGGCGATGGTCGCAGTCAGCCCGTAGCCCGCCGCCGCGTTCTCGGCATTGACGACCAGGAAATCGAGGGCGTGGTCTTGGCGAAGATGGGGCAAGGCGTCGAGGACTGCCTGACGGCCAGCACGCCCGACAATGTCACCGAGGAACAGGATGCGCATGGCTCAGGGTGTAGCGCCCACAGCCGAGGCTGCAAGCGCCTTCAGAGATGGCGGTACAACACCAACGCGTCCACCAGCCCCTCGCGCGGGTGGCGAAAGGCGCCGGGTAGGCGTCCGACGATCTCAAAGCCCGCCCGCTGCCAGGTGGCGATGGCGCGGGTGTTGGTGGCGATGACGGCGTTGAACTGCATGGCGGTAAAGCCGGCGTCGCGCGCGGTCTGCAAGGAATGCGCCAACATGGTGCGCGCCACGCCCTGGCCTTGGGCTTCTGTTGCGGTGACATAGGCGCAATTGGCGACATGATCGCCGCCGCCGCGCTTGTTGGCACACAGGAGATAGCTGCCAAGGGCGTCGCCACCCCGCTCGGCGAGAAACACCTGGTTGCCAGGGGCACTCCAATAGGCCAGCGCCGCCTCGCGGGTAATGTCGCGCTCGATGCAGTAGGTCTCGCCAGCGCGAAACACCGGCTCCAGCATCGCCCAGAGCGCCTCAGTGTCGCCGGGCGTGTAGGGACGGATGGTCAGGCTCACGGTCGGAACACGCCCGCATCGGTGACCACGGCATCGAGGCGGCGGTCGGTCGGCTCGCGCGGCACGGCCTCGACGTGTTGGGCGGCATAGGCGAGGCCGATGGCGCGGGCGTCGAGGCGGGCCAGGGTGCGGTCATAGTAGCCGCCGCCGTAGCCGAGACGCCAGCAGCCGGCATCGAAGGCGAGCAAGGGTGCGATCACCACATCAGGTGTGAGCCACGCGCCCGCCTCGGGTACCTCAGCGCCGAACGGGCCGGCCATGCTCGGCGCACCGGGGGTCCATTCGCGAAACGCCAGTGGGCGGCCCTCGCCCTCGATCACCGGGACCGAGAGGCGGCAGCCAGCCTCGATCAGGGCGATCATCAGGGGTGTGGGGTCGATCTCGGTGCGGATCGGGCGATAGGCGGCGATCACGCGCGCGCCAAGGTGAAACCCCTCGTCCAGAAACCGCGCGGCGGCCTCGGAGGCAGCGCCCAAGTTTACCCGATGCGCCTCACGCCTTTGGGCAAGAGCCTGTTTGCGCAGCGCTGCCTTGGCCTCGGCGATGGTCATGCGCTGGTGCCCCTTGGCCTCGGGTAGAAAAGCGGCGGGCCCGTTGCGACCGTCGGGGCTTCAGATCCTCGCGAGCCTGGATAACCAGGTGGGCGCCGGGTACGCAAGACCACGATCGAGCGCAGAGCCAGCTCCCGCGAGCATAGATAGGCCACCAGGATTCTGTCCCCAAAACGAGAGGAACAGCACCCGCCTGGCCAAGAGATAAGCGAGACACCCGCCGTTGAAAAGCCCCATTGGCCACAAGCCCAGTCGCGACAGCGGCTGGCGGCGGCGGGGGGCTCGACGCCCCCCAATGCCGGCCCAGTTCAATGGACCAGCTTCGGCCCCTTGCGATTGCCCGCCTCGGGCAAGATGCCGAGCCTGCGCGCCACTTCGGAATAGGCCTCCGACAGCGAGCCCAGATCGCGGCGAAACACGTCCTTGTCGAGCTTGCGCCCCGATTTCAGATCCCAAAGCCTACACGAATCCGGGCTGATCTCATCGGCGATGATGATGCGCTGGAACTCGCCCTCCCAAAGCCGCCCCATCTCGACCTTGAAATCGACCAAGCGGATGCCGACCCCGGTGAACAGCCCCGAGAGAAAATCATTAACCCGAAGCGCCAGCGCGATGATGTCGTCCAGATCCTGCTGCGAGGCCCAGTTGAAGCAGAGGATATGCTCCTCGGTGACCAGCGGATCGTTAAGCTTGTCGTCCTTATAGTAGAACTCGATGATCGGGCGCGGCAGTGCCATGCCCTCCTCAACCCCAAGGCGCTGCGACAGCGAGCCCGCCGCCACATTGCGCACCACCACCTCCAAGGGCACGATCTCGCAGGCGCGGATCAGTTGCTCGCGCATGTTCAAGCGCCGGATGAAGTGGTTGGGGATGCCCACGCCAGTCAGCGCGGTCATGATGTGCTCGGAGATACGGTTGTTGAGCACGCCCTTGCCATCGATCACATCGGTCTTCTGGGCGTTGAAGGCGGTGGCGTCGTCCTTGAAGTACTGGATCAGTGTGCCGGGTTCGGGGCCTTCGTAGAGGATTTTGGCCTTGCCTTCGTAAACCAGCCTGCGGCGCGCCATTCGCGTCTCTCCCAAGGACAAAACCATTGGCGCGCCGGGCGGACGGCTCGGCGCGCGTCCTCTGGCCTTACAGTTCCGGTGGCGTTTTGCCAAGAGCCGGGCGCGTGCGGCCCTGGCAGCCGGTTACCCCTGGCAATGCGTGCAGACGCTTCCTATACGAAGGATAGGCCCGTCGGGGGCCTGCCACCGCTTAGGGAGAGCCGCGCCATGAGCACCTTCGACAACCGCGAAAAAGCCTTCGAGAACAAGTTCGCCCACGACGCCGAGATGCAGTTCAAGGCCGAGGCACGGCGCAACAAACTGCTCGGTCTCTGGGCTGCCGACAAGCTGGGCCTCTCGGGCGACGAAGCCGAGGCCTATGCCAAATCGGTGGTCGCTGCCGATTTCGAGGAAGCCGGCGACGAGGACGTCTACCGCAAGGTCGCGGGCGACTTCGAGGCCAAGGCCGTGGACGTGAGCGAGGCCGAATTGCGCGCCCAGATGCGCGAGTTGCTCGCCCAAGCCAAGGAGACGCTCCTCAAGGACGCTGATTGAGACGCAGTTGACGCCACGCGTCCTGCGCGCCAGTTTCGTCCTTCATCGGGATGAAAGATGGGGCGCAAAGTGCAATTGGTCTGGTTCAAGCGCGATCTGCGTACTCTCGATCACGCCGCCTTGGCCCAGGCCGCCGCGCGCGGGCTGGTTCTGCCGCTCTATATCGCCGAGCCGGGATTTTGGGCGCAACCAACAGCCAGCGCGCGCCAATGGCATTTTGTCGCTGGTGCCCTAGAGGCGCTGCGGGCCGATCTCGCCCGCCTTGGGGCGCCCCTTGTCGTGCGCCAGGGCGAGGCGGTGGCCGTGCTCGATGCCCTCCACCGCGCCCATCGCCTCACCGCCCTTTGGAGCCATGAGGAAACCGGTGAGGCGTGGAGCTTTGCCCGCGACCGCGCCGTCGCTGCTTGGGCTAGGCGCCACGGCCTGCCCTGGCACCAGATCCAAGGCGCAGGCGTTGTGCGTTGTCTCAAAGGGCGCGACGGGTGGGCCGGGCACTGGGAGCGCCAGATGGCCACCGCAGAGACACCAGCGCCCAGGGCACTGCCCGCACATAGGCTCGATCCAGGCGCGATCCCCAGCGCCGCCGGTCTGAGCCTGGCTCCCGATCCAGCCGCCCCAATCGCCACCGGCACCCAAGCCGCGCGTGAGACGCTGGCGTCTTTTCTGGAGTATCGCGGCGAAAACTACCGCACCGAGATGTCCTCGCCCGTCACCGCCTATGACGCCTGCTCGCGCCTCTCCCCCCATCTGGCCTGGGGCACGCTCTCGACACGCATGGCCTTGCACGACGCCAAAGCAGCCCGCACCCGCCATGGACGCAGCCGCTTTGCCCAGTCCATCGACAGCTTCATCAAGCGGCTGCATTGGCGTTGCCACTTCATGCAAAAGCTCGAAGACGAGCCCGCTATCGAGCACCGCACCATGCACCCGCTATACGAGGGCCTGCGCGAGCCCGACCACGATGAGGACCACCTCCAGGCGTGGCTTAAGGGCGAGACCGGGCTGCCCATGGTCGATGCCTCCATGCGCGCCCTCAATGCCACTGGCTGGCTCAACTTTCGCATGCGCGCCATGGTGGTCTCGGTGGCGGCCTATCCGCTCTGGCTCGATTGGCGGCGCTTTGGGCCGGGGCTGGCGCGCCTTTTCACCGATTTCGAGCCCGGCATCCATTGGTCGCAATGCCAGATGCAATCGGGCACCACCGGGCTCAACACGTTGCGCGTCTACAACCCCGTAAAGCAGTCCAAGGACCACGACCCGGACGGACGGTTCCTGCGGCGCTGGCTGCCCGAATTGGAGGGCGTGCCGACCAAGCACATCCACGAGCCTTGGTCGATGCCCGAGGCTGTGGCGCGGGCGGCTGGCGTGCGGCTTGGGCGCGACTATCCGGTGCTCGTGGTCGAGCCGGTGGCCGCGGCACGTGCGGCGCGCGAGCGTGTCTATGCGCGGCGGCGTCAAGAGGGCTTTGCCGAGGCGAAGCAGGAGGTGATCCGCCGCCACGCCTCACGCAAGCGCAGTCCGCGCGAAGACCCCCAGCCAACGGCCCGCCCGCGTACGCGTACGCGTGAGAGCGAGAACGAGAGCCGCCAGATCAGCTTTGATTTTTAGGCGATACGGGTGCCGGTCCATCAAGGGCGGTGTATTGTGTTGAGATTGTGAGACATGGCCGCCCAAGCCTCACCCATCCGCAGCGAGTGCTTGCAGCACACGCCTAACCTGGTCCGGATCAAGCCCCGCGCGCGTCGCTTCGGCCTGTAGAGCAGATTGCGCAGCGGTCTGGCCCAAAACATCCTCCAACGCGACACCGGACACCGCCGCAATCTCACGCGCGCGCCCCAGATGCGCGTCGCGGCGCACCAGCACCTGGATCAAGCTGCGCTCCAGCGCCTCCAAGCCCCCCCGTAGCGCCCGCGGATCGCGCGGCGGCGCTTGGGAGGTGTCGGGGCGGGTGTCGCTAAGGGCACGGATCACGCCGCGCAAGGTGCGCACTTCTTGGTCGGTCAGCCCTAAGCGATGGAACAGATTGGCCAGATTGGCCGTCATGGCCGGACGCTTATCCTCAGGGCGAAAGAACGCCACCCCATCAAGCGCTGCAATCAGATGCTCGACCATGCGCGCCACATCGGCCTGTTCGGCCAGCGTGGCGCGGTTGGTGACCAGTTCGACCGCAGGCGTGGCATCGAAGCTGCGCCGCCACTCATAGGCCATCAACAACACGCACTGCGCCAGATTGAGCGAAGCGAAAGCCGGATTGACCGGCACCGAGACGATGGCCGTGGCGCGCACGATGTCCTGATTGGCAAGCCCTGCGCGCTCGGGGCCGTAGAGGATACCCACACGCACCCCCTCACGCAGGAGTGCTGCGGCTTCGGCCATGGCCGCCTCCGGGGTGAGCACGCGCTTGGTCAGCTCGCGCGGGCGCGCTGTGGTGGCATAAAGGGTGTGCAGATCGGCGGTGGCGGTAGCGGTGTCCTCGAAGACCGCCGCCCCGTCGATCACGCCAGAGGCGCCCGAGGCCGTGGCCACCGCCCGAGGATTGGGCCAGCCGTCGCGCGGCCTGACCAGACGCAAGCGCGTGAGGCCGAAGTTCCACATCGCCCGCGCTGCCGCGCCGATGTTCTCGCCCATCTGAGGCTCGACCAGCACCGTGACCGGCCCCTCAGGCGCCTCGGCCTCGGCCATGCGGGAGCGGTCGGTGCCCGCCATCGTGCTATCAGCCCTCGCTTGGGGTCTCTCCTGCTTGGCCGGCCTCCAGCGCAGCCAGACGCGCCTTGAGCGCGTCGTTTTCCTCGCGCGCCTTGACCGCCATCTCGCGCACCGCCTCGAATTCCTCGCGCGTGACCAGGTCGTTCTCGGCGATGAAGCGCTCGGCCAGGCCACGCATGGCAGTCTCGGCTTCGGAGCGCATGCCTTGCGCCATCCCGGCGGCGTTGGTCATCAACTGGCTGAGATCGTCTAGCAAGGTGGAACGGGTCTGCATCTTGGCCTCCGTGGGTTAGGCTCTTCCTATGGCCCGGGCGCGCCCGGCGATCAAGTATGCTCAGGGGGCGCGCCCTTGACAGCACCGCCCTGCCCGGCCATGCCACTGCCAGCCGCCGCGGAGCCTGCCATGATCCCGATGTTGCCGATCTTCGCCTCCGATCCCCTCAGCGCTCCCTTGCGTGCGACACTACCGGGGGTGCTACCATTTCCCGAAATTGATCCGGCGCTGTTCACGCTCTCGCTCGGCGGCTTCGAGTTTGCGCTGCGCTGGTATGCACTGGCCTACATCGCGGGGCTGCTGTTTGGCTGGCGTGCCATGGTGTGGCTGATGCGCCGCGACCGGCTCTGGCCTGGTGCACGCGCGCCGATGAGCGAGAGCGCGCCCGAAGAACTCCTGACGTGGATGGTTTTCGGGGTAGTGCTCGGGGGGCGTCTTGGCTTTGCGTTTTTCTACAACCCGCTGTATTACCTGCAAAACCCCCTTGAGATCCTGATGGTCTGGCAAGGCGGCATGTCGTTTCACGGCGGCTTTCTTGGTGTAATCTTGGGGGTGATCCTGTTTTGCCGCAGCCGCGGACTAGCGCTGTTGCAGGTGGGCGATGCGGTGGCGCTGGCGGCACCGGCGGGGCTCTTCTTCGGGCGGCTGGCCAACTTCGTCAACGCCGAGCTTTGGGGGCGGCCGAGCGATGCCCCCTGGGCGATGGTGTTTCCGGGCAGCGACGGCTTGGCGCGCCACCCCTCCCAACTCTACCAGGCCGCGCTCGAAGGGCTGGCGCTCTTTGCCATTCTGTGGATCCTGGCGCTGCGGCGCGGCTGGCTCAAGCGCCCTGGTGCGCTGACGGGCGTGTTCTTTGTCGGCTACGGCAGTGCGCGCGCCTTCGTCGAGAACTTCCGCCAGGGCGATCCGGGCTTCATCACACCCGACAATCCAGCCGGGCAGGCGCTGCGCTTTGGGGCCGGGCCGGAGGCGCTCGGGCTGACCATGGGCCAGATCCTGTCGCTGCCCATGGTGGCGATCGGCGCGCTCTTTCTGCTCTACGCCTTCCGCCGCACCCGGGCCGAGGCGTGAGCGCGCTGGCGGGCCTGATCGCGGCGCGCATTCGCGCTGAGGGGCCGATCGATGTCGCCGAGTACATGCGGCTTTGTCTGGCCCATCCCGAGCACGGCTACTACCGCACGCGCGATCCGTTGGGCGCTGCAGGTGATTTCACCACGGCCCCCGAGATCAGCCAGATGTTTGGCGAGATGATCGGCGTTTGGCTCGCCTCGCTCTGGGTGGCGGCTGGGCGCCCTGCTCCGCTGCGGCTTGTCGAGCTTGGGCCGGGACGCGGCACGCTCATGGCCGATGCCCTGCGCGCAGCACGCAGCTCGGGGCTCACACAGGCGGCTGAGGTGTGGTTTATCGAGACCTCCGAGCCGCTGCGGCGCGCCCAGGCCGAGCGCGTGCCCCAGGCCCGCTGGGCCGACACCCTGGCGGACGTACCGCCGGGGCCAATGCTGCTTGTGGCCAACGAGTTCTTCGATGCCCTGCCCATGCGCCAGTTCCTCAAAAGCCCCGAGGGCTGGCGCGAGCGCTTGCTGGGCTGGGACGGCACGCGCCTTAGTTGGGGGCTCTCCGAGGCCCTGCCAGGGGCCACGGGCAACGGACGCGACTGGGCCGAGACCTGCCCCGCGCTAGAGCACATCGCCAGCACCCTCGCGCAGCGCTTGGCCGCAGATGGTCTGGCCGCGCTCATCCTCGACTACGGCTATGACGAGAGCCCGCCGCCAGGGCCGACGCTGCAAGCAGTCAAGGCCCATGCGATGGTCGATCCGCTGGAGAGCCCGGGCGAGGCCGATCTGACCTGGCTGATCGATTTTGCCCATCTCGCACGCCTGATGCGCAGCAGAGGACTGGCCGCGGCAACAACCACACAAGGCGCTTTCCTGGCTGAGCTTGGCATCGGCGCGCGCGCGGCAGCCTTGGCCCAGGCCCGGCCGGATGAGGCCAGCACCCTCGCCGATGCTCTGGAACGCCTGACCTCTCCCGAGGCGATGGGCACGCAGTTTCGCGTCCTTGCCGCCTATCCGCACGCCCTGCCCCAGCCCCCGGGCTTTGGTCTGCCGACATGAGCACCCCCACACCGATCACCGCGGCGATACTCGCGGGCACCCGCCACGGCTTTTTCACCCGCATCGGCGGTGTTTCGCTGGGACACTACCAAAGCCTCAATGCCGGGCTCGGCTCCAACGACGACCCCGCCGCCGTAACGGAAAACCGCACGCGCGTGCGCCAGGCCCTCGGCGCGGCCCACCTCGTCACCCTCGCGCAAACCCACAGCGCCAAAGCCGTCACCGTCAGCACACCTTGGGACGGCCCTCGCCCCGAGGCGGATGCCCTGGTCAGCAACACACCCGGCCTGATGCTGGGCGTGCTCAGCGCCGATTGCGCGCCGGTGCTGCTGGTCGAGCCCGACGCAGGCGTCATCGGCGCAGCCCACGCCGGCTGGAAGGGCGCTCTGGATGGCATCCTCGCCTCGGTGGTTGCCGCCATGGTCGGCCTTGGTGCCCGCCGCCAAGCCATCCGCGCCGCCGTCGGCCCGACCATCTCGCAACGCGCTTACGAAGTCGGCCCCGAATTCGTCGCGCGCTTTCTCGATGCCGATGCAAGCAACGCCCGCCACTTCGTGCCAGGCCAGGACGACCGCGCCCATTTCGACCTGCCAGGCTATGTCCTGGCCGCGCTGCACGCTGAAGAGATCACCGCCGAATGGACCGGGCACTGCACCTATTCGGACGCCCGACGCTTTCACTCCCACCGCCGCGCCGTCCACGAGGGCGCCCCGGACTATGGCCGCCTGATCGCAGGGATCGCACTCCATGACTGAGCCCAACCCCCTACCCTTTCTCCGCAGCGAATACGCCGAACGCGTCACGCGCGCGCGTGCTGAGATGGCGGCCCAGGGCCTCGATGCGTTGCTGCTCTTTGCGCCTGAGAGCCACTACTGGCTGAGCGGCTTTGACACCTTCGGCTACTGCTTTTTCCAGTGCCTGGTGCTGAGCCAGGACCGCGCTGTCCTGCTCACGCGCTCGGCGGATTTGCGCCAGGCCCAACTGACCTCGACGCTCGACGACATCCGCATCTGGCGCGACGGCGCTGGTGCCGATCCAAGCGCCGATCTGGTGGCGCTGCTCGCCGATCTCGGGCTCTCGGACAAGCGGCTGGGTTGGGAGACCCGCACCCATGGCCTGACCTATGCCGAAGGCGCGCGAGTGGCGCGGCGCTTGCCGGCGTTGGTCGATGTCTCGGGACTGATCGGGCGGCTGCGCCTTATCAAAAGCCCCGCCGAGATCGGCTATGTCCGACAGGCCGCCCGTCTTGGCGATGCCGCTTGGGAGGCGGGGCTTGCCACCATCCGGGCCGGTGCCGATGAGGCTGATATCCTTGCGGCCATGCAAGGCGCGGTGTTTGCGGGCGGGGGCGATTATCCGGGCAATCCGTTTGTGATCGGCTCGGGCGAGCGCGCGCTGTTGTGCCGCTACGCCTCGGGGCGACGTCGGCTGGAGGCCTCAGACCAGATCACGCTGGAGTGGGCGGGCGTCCATCGCCACTATCACGCAGCCCTGATGAAGACCGTACTCCTTGGCAAACCCTCGCCCCGCCATCTGGCGCTCCAAGAGGCGGCTGAAGCCGCGCTGACCGCGTGCGAGACGGCCCTAACCCCCGGTCAGACCATGGGCACGGTCTTTGCCGCCCACGCCGAGACCCTGGACGCCCATGGCCTCAGCGCCCACCGTCTCAACGCCTGCGGCTATGCCTTGGGCGCGCGCTTTGCGCCGTCGTGGATGGAAGACGCGATGTTCTACGAGGGCGCTCCGACGGTGATGGCCCCTGGCATGGTGTTTTTCCTGCACATGATCCTGATGGACAGCGACACCGGCGCTGCCATGTCTTTGGGGCGGACCTCACTCGTCGGGGAGACCGGCGCCGAGCCACTGTCGCAGATGCCGCTCTCGCTGGTCGCGTGCTGACGGTCTCGATCCCCACGGGCGAGAGTGCAGGCTAGCGCTTTTTTGGTTCGACATCGCCTTGGCAAAGGAGGTATGGCGCACTCTTGACGGCAAGCGCACGCAATGCAGCTTATTGCCGCATGGACACCTGGGGAGGCCAATTATGAATGCAAATGCAATTACGCTGCTGGATGGCGGCATGGGCCAGGAATTGATACGCCGCATGGATGGCCCGGCGC
>JBCDHK010000094.1:0-11345 GCA_038750185.1 Pseudomonadota bacterium | reverse complement strand
CAACATCCGCATCGTGCCGGTGGCGCCGCTGTTTGCGCAGTCGATCATCAACGTCACCCACGACACCTCGGTCTCGTCGCTGTTTGTCGAGGACTTGCTGGGGCCGCTCTATGAGAGCCTCTATGGGCTGGATTGAGGTGGCTGGCTGGGCCGCAAGAGGGGTGAGATGGATCAGGTGATCTTTTACACAGTGTGGATTGGCGGCTCGGTCCTGGCGGGCTGGATTGGCAAACGTTATGGGCGCAACCCCATCACCTGCTTTGTCGCCTCGGTGGTGGCCACGCCGGTGATCGCGCTCCCGGTGCTGTTTTTTCTGGGCCGCAAACAGGACAAGCCCGCAGGCGAGGACAAGCGCGAGGCCAGCGTCCATATCGATGGTGGCAGTGGCGGGGATGGCAGCGCCAGCACCACCAGTCGCGGGCGTGACAGCTTTTGGGACGGGGGCAGCGATGGCGGGGACGGCGGCGGCGACTGAGCGCTTTCCGTCTGCTGCCCGCTCCCGTCTACTCGTTACTGCGCGGCGCCCAAGATCAGCGCCTGTGCGCCCGGTGGGGGCGTTGCCGCAAACGCGGCCACTTGTTCGGGCGTGCCCAGCATACCGACACTCTCCAACGCCAGTGTGGCGATCTCGACGCGCGCGCCCTCTTCGATCATCTGGTTGTACATCGGCGCGATGTAGCGCTCGCCCTTCTCGGCACTGCCGGGTTTGGCAAAAAACCGCTCATAAAGCGCACAATACCGCGCCGCGCTGTCAAACCAATAGAGCCCCACCGTGGCATGCTCGGAGATCCGCTGCTTCTCGCGCACCTCAGCCACCGTGCCATCGGGCGCAAGGCGCGCAAACGACCAGCCCTCGCCCGGCGCGCCAAAACACGGCATCCAGCCCGCACAAGCCCCAGGCTCAGGCGGCACCATGGCACCAGGGGCCACGAACGTGTCGATGTTGTAGACGGCAAACGGCTGATCCTGGGGGGCGTCCTGGGCCAAAAGCCACGCCGTCGTCGCCTGCCCGTCGGTAACCTCGGCCAATTCGACGATGCCGCCGATCTCGATGCCAAGCCCCGCACAGCGCGCGCGCAGATAGGGCTCGGCGCCAAGCCCGGCCCGCGTGGCAAAGCGAAATGCCCAGCCGGCCTCGTAAAACGCCGTGAGGCTGAGCATCGACCAATCAAACAAAGGCCGCCCCAGCACCTCGATCTCGTACTTGGGCCGGGTATGGCCTGCGCGGGCAAAGCGCGAGCCCAGGCCCGCCATGGTGATTGCCATGGTGGCGCTCACGTGCCGTCTCCGGCCAGCCGATCACGCGCGCAAAGGGCGGCTAGAGCGGCCATGTCGTTCTCCAAGAACTCGCGCGGGCGCACGCTGCGGTCGTCGATGTAGAAGCCGTCGCTGCCGGGCCAGGGTTTGCCGAGATGCACCTCGTCGTAGGGAATGGCGTGGCGGTCGAGCCAGTCGAGTAGCACCGGTGCGACGGTTTTGTTGATCTGGCCCGGATTGCCATCGTTGGAGCGCATGCCGCGCGACGAATGCAAGATGATGCGCCAGCCCGCGGCATGGAGCGCGCGCACCCGTGCCACCATCTGCGGCTCGGGCGCGACCTCGGCATAGCTGGCACCGGGTGCTTTGATGTCGCAAAGCGTGCCATCGATGTCGATCACCAGCGCCTTGTGCTTTTCGATCATGGCGTGTCGGCCTCCAGAGCCTTGAGGATGTCCACGGCCGTCAGCGCAAAGCCGACCAGCTTTTGCGGGTGATCGGCGTGCAGGGGCAGCATGGACAAAAACAGCGACAACTCCACCGCCCGCACCGCCCGCAACTCAAAGCCCGCGCGCGCCACGGCCCCGATAAAGCCCGCCCGCGCCGTCTCCGGAATGGCGCCCGAGGGCAGCTTGAGCGCAAGCCCCAGCTCGGTGTCGAGCACGCACTCGAACAGCCCATTGTTGATAAAGTCGTAGCCGCCCAGGATCGAGTGACTGAACTTGGCCAGATCGTAGAGCGGGTGCATGAGCGCGTCTTCGCGCTGGACGGCACCGCGGGGATCAATCAGGCGCATCAGCCCCAGGCGGCGGTCGAACAGGATGTTGGAAAAGCAGGGATCGCCGTGGCTGACGACCAAACACTCGGTGGTGTCGCGGCGCAGTTCGGCGGCAATGGCCGCGCGTGCACGCTCGTGGAGGGCACGCAGGCTGCCTTGTGCGCCGCAGGCCGCCAGGATCGCCTCGACACGCTGGCCCGCGGGCAACGCCAGAAACTCGGCCACCCGGCGGTCGAGCTTGCCCAGGATCTGCGCCTCAGCCGTGGCCAGCGTGTGGGCGCGATCGGGGGGGCTGGTCTCACGCGCGGCGATGAAGGCGAAAAAGCGCTCCAGCAACAGCTCGAAATCCTCGGGCTGGAGCACGCTATGCACGACCTGGAGTGCGGTATCCGGGATCAGCAGATGCTCCATGCTGTAGCCGGCGGCGGTGTCGTTTTCCCAGAAATCGAAGGTCGAGAGCAAAAAGCGGCGCATGCGCTCGGGCACGACGTGATAGTATTGATACTCGGCCGTCATCTTGGCGCGGTCTTGCGAGCTTTTCTTGAAGATGCCAGCCTCGGCGCGGGCGTTGTTGAAGTGGCGGGTCTCGGTCGAGCCCGCGAGAAAGCGCAGCAGGGCGCGCGGGTTGCGCAGATCGATCATGGCGAGACGGTCGACCATGTGGGTGGCGCTCTCGGAGAGGCGCAACAAGATCGCCCGCCGCGCCTCGGCGTTGGGCGCCCGCAACATCTCCACCGCGCCGCCCGCCTCCAGCAGCGCCGGTGCGTCATCGGTGCTGATGGGCGCTAGAAGCGTGGTCTCCAGGGCAAAGGAGGCCTTCTCCAGCGTGCGCGCCAATAGCCCCATGTTGAGCGGCGCGATGTAGGCTGGCAGACGGATATAGCGCGGCCCCACGCCGCGGTTTTCGATCCGCTCGGCCAGGGCGGCGGCTTGGTCGTCGTCGGTGACGAGGACAAACTCTGCTCCGGCCCGGGCGGCGGCGGCGCGGATGTCGTCGCCTAAACGCCGGCGCCGGCGCAGAATGCGCGTATAGGGCGTGGCGCCGATGATGGCGACGATGTCGGGCGTGGGCTTGAGGCGGTCGTCCAGGATGACGGTGATCTCGGCGCGCATCGGCTCAGGCCCGGACGTCGCTGTGCAGAGCACGGTGTTCGGTGGCCGCACGACGGCGCGGCTCGGCGCGCATGCGCGGCAGATACACCAAGGCCGCCGGCAGCCAGATCAGCGCCAACACTAAGATGTTGACCGCACTCGATGCGATCAGGGCCGGATCCAACACCTGGCCAAACAACAGCCGCCACTCCTCGGTGATCCGCCCGAGCAACAACGCATCCGCGCTTTGCAAGGCCGGGTCGGCGGCGTACTCTGCAAACTGGCGAATGGCCAGCAGCTCCAGTGTCCAGATCAGCACTGTGGAGAGCACGAGCACCGCACCATGGACGCGCAACAATCCTCCCCCCGCCGCCACATTGCGCCGAATGACATCGATATGGGGCAGCACGCGCAGCGACGCCGGATGCATGTGATTGACCACAATATAACGCTGTAGCCCGGCGATAAGCCGCGGGCCGACCAAAAACAGCACCAGCCCCGCCAGCAGCGCCCCCTGGATCAGCAACAACAGCGTACTGGCCGCCGCCGCATCGCCAGCGCGCAACAGCCATAAGATCAGCACCATCAGCATGACCGCATCGAGCGCACGTTCGATGATCAGTACGACCAGCGCGCCGGAGAAGTGTTTTCCCGTCAACCAGAGTTGTTGCAGGCGCGCCAGTTCGCCCAGCTTGAACGGCACCAACAACACCGCGGGGGCGGTGACGAAGTGCATCAACACCGCACTGCGCACCGAAATACCGAGCATCACACTGGCCAGTACCGCCAGGCGCAGCGCACGCAGCGCATGGGCGGCCAGATAGAGCGCCATGGCCAGGCCGATCTGCCAGAGCGGGGCAATGGCCAGCACCCTCGACGCTGCAAAAGCGATCGCGGTGAGCGCCAGCGCACTGCCCACACCGAGCACCACCGGGGCCTGCCAGTGTTGGCGGCGCCAACGAGGGGGCGCCAGAGCGCGCCTGCTGCCCTGTCCGAGCATGCGCACTAGCTCTCGCCCGCGCCAGCGGGCCAGGCGGCGACCGTGGTCGAGGGATAGCCCTCGCGCGCCACGCCGCGGTGTTCGCCTTCGAGAAAGGCGCGCTTGGAGGCGATGCGCCGCCAGAGCAGCCGCAGGATCTGAAAGCCCATCTTGGTCAGCTTGGCGTTGGAGACTTGGTCGTCCTCACGCCAGGTGAGCGGGAAAAAGCGCAGGCGGTGTTTGCGCGCAACGATGGCCAGGATCAGGTAGTAGTTGAAGGTGAGATCGTCGGCAAAGCGCCAATGAAAGCGCTCCTCAAAGGCCGAGATGCGAAACAGATTGAGCCCCGAGCCCAGATCGTAGAGCCGCGTACCGCCCACGCCCGAGAAAATCAGATTGAACACGCGGTTGGCCAGCGTGCGCACAAAGGAATACCCCACCAACCGCGAGCCAGCCATAAAGCGCGCGCCCATCAGAAAATCGAGGTCGCGGTGGGCGCCTTGTTTGAGAGGGGGGACGATATCGGCGATGGCGCCTTGATCGTCGCCGTGCAGGACGATCAGGTAAGCATAGCCCTGGGCGCGCGCAAACTCGATGGCGACCTTGTGCGAGCCGCCCAGGCCGTAGTTGTCGTCGTTATTGAGCAGGGTGCGCTCAAGCCCGGGCAGCGCCTCCAGAGCCGTGGTGGCGGCATCGAGGGTGGCGTCGGTCGAGCGGTTGTTGACCACGACCACACCGTCGATCAGCGCAGCGACCTCGGGGTCGTGCAGTTGTTGGAGAACGCGGGGCAATTGGCGTTCGCAGTTGTAGGCGGGAATGAACACCAGAATTTTGTCGGACATCGTCGTGTAAGATCCCAGATATCAGTGCCGCACTCACGGCCGGCCATTCAGTACCAGCGCAGCCGGCGGTCGATCAGCCAGCCCGAGAACAGGAAGTTGGCGTAGAGCGTCAAAGGCGTGGTCGCGACCTTGGCCGCCGCAGCAGCCAGGACCACGGGCGCAACGTCGAGGTCGCGTTGGTCGACGAAAGCGGCGGCGGGTTCGGTGAGGATCCCCGTCAGCAGCGCCACCAAGGCCGAGGCCGCCGGCACCGCCCCCCCCTGCCAAGCCAGATAGGGCAGTAGCAGCCCCCACTTGATCACACCGCCATGGCGCTCGACGAACACACGGCGTTGCGAGACGGCAAAGACGAAGGTCACCGCCACACCAGCCCCGATCAGATTGGCCACGAAGGCTTCGAAGCCGAGGCCGATCAACAGCAACAGCACCGTGAAATCGATCAGCCAGCCGATCCCGGAGACGGTCGCAAACAAAACCAGATGTATCGGCAAGCGCATGATCACAGAATCCGGTGGCAGCCTTGGTGCAGTGCAATGTAAAAGTCGTAGCCCAGCCGATCCGCACTGTAAATTCGCAAATTGACCGCGGCATGGCTTGGGGCGCGTCCGCCACGGCGGGGCTTGCAAAGCGAAGCCTTGCAAAACGGCGGGGGCTGGTGTCTGCGGGAGCGACCACAGGCTGAAAGGTTTTGTCATGACGCCATCCGACAACGGCACGCCTGCGCGCGGCGCATCCCGCTGGAGGGCCATCGGACTGTGGGCGCTACTCCTGGCGCTCTACACGCTCTTTCTGCTGCCGGGGCTGGGGCGGGTCCATGTCGAGGGCTTTGGCTATTTGTCCGAAACCTTGGCCATGCTGTTTCCCGATATTGCCGCCGCCGATCCGATCTGGAGTGCCAACTACCGGTTCTTCTATCTCTCGCGCGCCGGTGTCATCTGGCTGCTGTCGGCACTGACACCCTTGGCGCCGAGCGGCGCCTATGCGCTGGTATTCTGGCTGGCGATGCCGTTTTATGTCGGCGGGCTGATCCTGCTGACCCGGCTTTGGAGCGGCACCTCCTGGCTGGCCGCCGTCGCAGCGCTGCTCTGCTTTCCGATCCTGTTCGAGGCGACGTTTTTCTTCAACGACAATGTGCTGGGCGTGAGCCTTTCGCTCTGGGGCTTGATCATACTGGTGTGGTCGAACCGGCTGGCCTGGGCCGCACTGGCCGGAGCGCTGCTCTCAGTCGCGGTGCTCTGCCGCTTAGATCAAGTCCTGCTGTTGCCGCTGTTTTTATTCCTCGCCGCCCTGCCCGCGCCCACGCTGACGGCAGGGCTACTGCGCGCAGGCCTACTGGCCCTTGCAGCCGTCTTGGTGCATGCCTTGGCGGGACTGATCGATCCCGACGTGGCCAATGTGGTCGCACGCGCGCGCCAAATCGTCGAGATCGACGCGCTGTGGGAGCGCGGCAACTTCTCCCTCCCGCGCCTGATCCAACGCGATGCCTCCACCGCAGTCGTCGCGTTCAGCATGGCGCTGCCGGCCGTTCTGGCCGGTGTCGCCGCATTGTTGCCACGCACACTGTCCCAAGCACGCCAAGCACGCACCCTGATGTCACTGGCCCGCGCGCTGGCCCGTCCGGCCTGCTTTTTGCTCTATCCGCTGGCGGTCTATGTGATCACGATCGGTAAGTACTATGATCCTCGCGCCTTCCTGACGGTCCTGATGCTGCTCACGCCTCTTGCGGCGTTGGGGCTGCAGCGCTGGGTGATCGCTCCCCTGCTCGCTAGCCAAACGGCACGTCTCAAACGCCGCCATCTGCCCGCGGCCCTGGTTGGGCTCGCGCTGGTAGGGCCGGTGCTGATCCCCGCCGTGCCGAGCTTTCCCGAGTTCGAGAGCCAAGCAACGCTGCTCACCGGGCGGGTCTGGCAAACCGCAGCCTGGCAGCGCTGGCAAGACGGCGTTCGCGAGCGTGATGGGCGGATCGAGGCGGTGGTGGGAGCAACGCTCACGCGCCAAGACAGCGTGGTCTTGACCAGCAGTTGGACACGCGAGCGCTCGATCCAGCACAGCCTGCTCAAGCAAGGGTTTACCCCATCGCGCTCCAACATCGAGGCCTGTACGCGCCTCCTCGAAGTCTGGCAGCATCCAGAGCATGCGGGCACGCTCTATCTGGTGCGCTTGCGCATGCCGTTTGTGCCGGACTGGCGCGACTATACCGCTGCTTTCTATCGCATCGCGGCGCCGTGCCTGAGGGCGTTTCCACCAGAACAACGCTTTGCTCTGGTTCAGCGCGCAGCACCCGATCTAGACGCGGTGGTGCTCGGCATTGGCACGGACGGGCTGATCCGCGTCTCAGAGGCCGATCTTGCGGCCTACGATGCGCTTTCGGCGCAGCAGCTCTCAGAGCTCTACGCGCGCTCGCCAGCCCTGCAGGCTGCCTTGCCGGAAGAGGCCGCCACGCCAGACGCCATCGCCGAGCACCTCCTGAGACGGGCCAAGGCGCTGCTAGACTGAGCGCCCGCACAAGCCCGCCTCAGCGCTCCAGCCGCGCGCTCAGAAAGCGACGCAGATCGACCTCGGCACGCCGGTCGAGCGAGACATAGACAAAGGCCATGTTGGTGCGCTCTTGGATGCGCTCGCCCGGAAACGCCAGGTAGGACAACTCGCGCGTGCCAAAAGCGGGCGAGGCGGTGCCCACCTGCCAGTCGGTGCGCAGCTGCACATCGACCAGCTTGAGCGGTGCGCCCCCGGCTTCGTCGTCGATCTCGCGGGGGATGCCGGCGAGTGTCAGATAGGCGGCCTTATCCTGGGCCGTACAAAACCCATCGATGAATTGGGCGGCAAGCGCTGCCAGATCGGCGCTGGCGTCGGGCTCACCGAGGTGGGAGTGCAGATGGTCTGCGGGCGCATTGGAGCCCGCCAGATCATGCGCCACGCGACCACCTCCGCCCCTCGAAGTCACCGCGCGGGATGGTGACCGGTTTGTCGATCAGCCCCTTATGCGCGCCCATCTTGCCCGCCGAGACCAGCGCGCCGAGCACATCGACGATGACGCGCACGCCCATGAGCGCGGTGATCTCGGACTGATCATAAGGTGGGGAGACCTCGACCAGTTCCATCCCGCAAAGCCCTTCGGCGGCAACTTTGGAGGCCAGCGCCAAGGCCTCACGCGGGAGAAACCCACCCGGCTCGGGCCAGCCGGTGCCGGGGACAAAGCCGCAATCGATGCTGTCGATGTCGAAGGACATGTAGACCATGTCGGCGCCGTCCCAGGCCATCTCGAGGGCCATCTCGGCGGTCTTGTCTATCCCCATGCGCTCCATGTCCGACATGGTGATGATGTTGGTCTCGCGCTCGCGCGCCACCTTGACCGCCTCGCGCGGCACCTGCCAGCCGCCGATGCCGACTTGGACCAGGTTTTTCGCCGGCACATTGGGCAGGTTAGTGGCATGAAACCAGGGCGTAGTGTGCATGCGCTCGTCGAGGTCTTTCTCCTGGATATCGGCGTGGCGGTCGAAGTGGACGATGCCGATGGTCTTGGAGGTACACTCGGCGATGCCGCGCAGACAGGGAAAGCCGATGGAGTGGTCACCGCCCACAATTACCGGCATCGAACCGGAGGAGACGACATGGGAGACGGCGCGCGAGATCTGGTCGAAGGTCTTTTCGATATTGCCGGGGATGGTGAAAATGTCGCCTGCATCGCAGAGCGTCATCTGCTCGCGCAGATCCACACCGATCTCATAATTGTAAGGCGTGTAGAGCGCCGAGATCTTGCGCACCCCCTGCGGGCCAAAGCGCGTGCCCGGGCGATAGGTGGTGCCGCCGTCGAAGGGCGCGCCCAGTACGGTGGCATCGTAAAGGCCCACTTCGGCCACGTCCTCGGCGTAGGGCGCCTTCAGAAACGTGTTGATGCCGGCGTAGTGGGGCAGCTCGCCGCGGGCAAAAGTCGGGATCGAGCGATCCTCCAAGCTGTCCGAGCCGGTCAACCCCATGCGCAAGGCCCAGGCGCGCTCCTTCTCCCACTCGCCTTCGGGGATCTCGGCCTCGGCGCGGGCCGCTTTCCAGCCTTGCAACTTGGTCAGGTCGGGGTGATGGGCGCGTTGCTCGGGCACGCGCTGGTCGGCGGGGTGGTGGGAGCGGGAGCGCTCAGGCATCGAGGGTCTCCATGTGAGGCCGGGCTTGGCGGGCATCGAGATCGTAGGTGATCGTGGCGCCATAGGCATCGGGGTATTGCGGATCGTGGCGCACTTTGTCGAACACGATGACGCGGTCGCCAAGCTTAAACGCCTCCGAGAGGTCGTGGCTGACCATAAACACCGTCATCGGCTGCTCGGCACGGATCTCCTGGAGGAACGCATGCATTTGCAAGCGCGTGCCAGGGTCGAGCGCGCCGAAAGGCTCGTCGAGCAGCAACACACGCGGACGTGCGGCCAGCGCTTGGGCAATGGCAAGGCGCTGTTGCTGACCGCCAGAGAGTTGGGCGGGCCAAGCATCGGCGAGCGCGGCAAGGCCGATGCGCTCCAGCACTCGATCGGCCCGCGCGCGGGCTTCGCGGCTGCGCTTCCCGAAGAAGCGCGCCAGGCCGCCCGTGGAAAACTCCTCGGCGGCGATCAGATTGGCGCGCACGCTCAGGTGCGGAAACACCGAGTAGCGTTGGAAGACGACCCCGCGCTCAGGGCCGGGCTCGCGCGCGGGGGGGCTGGCATCGATGGCGATGGTGCCCTCGGAGGGGGTCTCTTGGGCGAGCAACAGGCGCAGGAACGTCGACTTACCGCAACCGGAGGCGCCGACGATGGCGACAAAGGCCCCCTCCTCGACCTCCAGATTGACCCGCTCCAGCACCGAGCGCGCACCGTAGCGGTGAAACAGGTTCTCGATGCGCACCAGCGTCATCGCGGCGTCTCGGCCCAAGGGAAGGCGCGCGCGGAGAGGGCGCGTAGGCCAAGGTCGAGCAACACGGCCAGCAGCGCGATCCAAGCGACGTAAGGCAAGATGACGTCCATGGCGAGATAGCGGCGCACCAGGAAGATGCGGTAGCCCAGGCCCTCGGTCGAGGCGATGGCTTCGGCGGCGATGAGGAAGAGCCACGCCGCCCCCAGATTAAGCCGCACCGACTGGATGAGGCGCGGCAACGCGAGAGGGGCTGCTACGCGGAGCGCCAGTGTGCGCGTGGAGGCGCCGAGTGTCTGAGCCTTGACGATCAGTTCTTCAGGGATCTCGGCGACACGCTGGGCGATGTCGCGCACGATGACGGGAGTGACCCCGATCACGATCAGCGCGACTTTAGCCGTCTCGCCAAGGCCGAAGGTGAGGAACAAGATCGGCAAGATCGCCAGTGGCGGGATCATGGCCAGCGTCGCCACGAAGGGCGAGAGCCCCGAGCGCGCCAACGGCAACAATCCAATGAGAAGGCCAAGGCCGAGGCCGAGGCTCGCCGCAAGCCCGACCCCCATGCCAAGGCGCGTCAGCGACGCCGCAGTGTCGTCCCAAAGCAGGATGCGACCGCTGCGCCGATCGGGCTCTGTCGCGAGCCGCCCCGCGCTCTCGACCAAAGCGGCAGGTGCAGGCAGCAGCCGGTCGCGCGGGTTCTCAGCGCGGCGGATGTCCGAGGCCACGACATAGGCCAGAAGCGCCAGGAGAAACGGAATGGCAGCAAGCCCCGCCCCGAGCAGGCGTCCGGGGCGGCGGTTGATCCAACGCATGCCCGAGCCTTACAGCGCGCCCTCAGCGGCGAGGCGCATGTACTCGGTCGAAAAGCGGAACTTGACGTTCTCCGGATCGCCGGTGATCGAGCCGTCGGGATACTCGACACCGACGAAATCGGCCGACGGCGCGCCGACGCCCAGAATGCCCTTGTCAAACAAGAACTCGGCCACGGCGACCATGGTCTTGGCCAGCGCCGGATCCTCGGTGAAGGCGACCGCCTCGGCGGGGGTGTAAAACATCTCGGTGGTGGCCAGTTGCGCCTCATAGCCGGCCAGATCGGTGCCTGCGGCCTCAGCCATGGCGGTGCGCGCGGCCACACCCTCGGGAGTGTCGGAGGACATCAGCACCATGGTCTCATACCACGCCCCAACCACCGCACGCCCGAAGGCGGGGTTGGCCTCCAGCGTCTCGGTGCTGACCACCATGAGATCGACGATCTCGCCCGGAATATCCGAGCTATCATAGACCTTGGTGGCGTTGCCGGTCTCCAGGATGGTGCCCACAAGCGGGTTCCAGGTCACCACCGCCTCGACGTCCGAGGTGGCGAAGGCTGCGACCATATCGGCATCGGAAGTATTGATCACAGCCGCCAGATCGGCCTCGGACAGCCCCGCCGCATCGAGACCGCGCGCCAGCAGATAATGCGAGACCGACAGCTCAACCAAGTTGACCGGCTTGCCCGCCAGCGCCGTGATGTCGCCCGCCT